>JACRCT010000212.1 GCA_016218885.1 Deltaproteobacteria bacterium
ACGTCCGTCCGCCCGAGAACGGTCGCGGCCTCCGGGGAGGGCCAAGTTCAGGTACCTGAACTTGAGGGGTCCCCAGCGAGACCGCTGGGGACATTGAAGCCCCGTGGGGAGCTTCCCGCGCCACGAGGCCGAGGAGCGCGGCGACGGGCTCGCACTGGACCCGGCGGGGACCGTGACCCTGGGCGCCCAAGCCGGTGCTCACCTGCCCAACCCTTCCACCTGAGCGGGCGCCGCCTACCACGTCACGCGGCGACGACCGAGTTCGCACCCGGGCGCGCTCTTCCAGCGACCGCTCGTGCTCCCGCTAGGCCTCCAGCTCGAGGGCGATGGCCAACGCCCGGTCCAGCTCCTTGAGCTTGGCTGGAGGCAGGGTCGAGACGAACCGGGTCAGCTTGCGCTTGAACATCAGCATCAAGAAGTCACAGCGAATCGCAGACCGGCGCCGCAGCCCCTGCAACTCGTCGATGACCACCTCGGTGGGGATGCCCAGGATCTCGCTGTAGACGGGCGCACAGACCACGGTTCCGATCTCGTCGTGCGAGGCGACGAAGTTGCGCGACACGATGGCGTAGTACCCCGGCTTGCCTCCGCGCTCGGCTTCCGGGTGCTCCGAACGGTAGATCTCGCCGCGCCTCACGGCGCCTCCTGCTCGGCCACCAGCGCTGCTGCGTCCCGGTTGAGCCTGGTGAGGCTCCTCGTCCAGATCTTCCATTCCGCTTCTTCCCGGGCGGCTTTCTCTCTCTGGGCCAGAAACGCGCACAGCGCCTCGCGGACGACCTTCGAGCGGTTCCCCGCTCCCGCTCCCCGCGCTCCTCCGGCGGGGCGAGCCAGACGATCGATCGCGGCCAACGTCTCCTCGTCTATGGTGATCGCAATGGTCTTCATATGAGGACTATATTGCTTCACGCCATGGGTGGCCAATTCTGAAGGAATACGGCCCGGTCGCCGTGCTGGTCTACCTCACGTTGTTCCTTGTGGGCGTGGCGGGGTTCTCGGTCGCCATCCAGGCTGGCGCTCAGCCGGCATTTCGGCATCGCCCTCGACGGGGTCGGCGGGCCCGCGGGGACGCTTGTCGCGGCCTGGGGCGCTGACCAAGGTGCTCCAGGTGCCGCGCATCTTTGCCACGGTGGTGCTCACGCCTCCAACTCTGCTTGGCCACCTGACCCTTCCAGTGCGCGACGACTGGCTGGGACCCGCGGCATTCCGGCTCCTTCGAGACGTCGCAGGAATAGATCACGGTGGCTTTGCCTTCGGTCAGCTCGATGGGGAGGTTGCGCACCCGTCGCCACGATCTTGATCTGGCCCTCGGCACACAAGCCGGAGTGTTGGCGTACAAGCCGGCTCCGCCGGTCACCCGGCTCCAACCCGTCCATTACGAGCATCACGGCTTCGATCTCGTCGAGCCAGCGGCGAACCGGCTCGGCGCTCCACCATCGGCGCAGGAACTGCAGCGACCCCTCGGCGCTTCGCCAAAGGTCACCCTGCCGCTCGACGTAGTCGGCGGCCCACTCCGGCTCCACCATGTTGGATGCGTGCCAGGCGTCAACCCGCGACCGCCGGCCCAGAACCATTCGCCTTTCCGCGAGCACATGTGTTCGAGACCTGCTTGGGCGGGGGCACGCTGCAGGTCGACCGGAGCTGGTCGGGGGCCGTGCCAAGCAACAATCCCCGGCTCGCTACGTCCTTCGGGTAGCCATAGTAGAAGTCCGCAGCCGAACGCTCACGTCGGCCCGGGCTGGCACGGCGCAGGTCAGGACTCTCCCGACGCGACGCCTCTGAAGGGCGGACTGGAGATCGTCGATGTCACTAGCGCCCATGTCAGGGTAGTTCTCGCCTCGCCAGCTGCGCTTCGGCAAGTCAACGCCGATACCAGGAGAAGACGAATGCGCCTCACCCGCGCCCTGTTTGCCACGATCGCCGTTGGCTCCTTCGCATCTTCTGCGGCTCTTGGTGCTGAGCCAAAGCAACCTTCCGAAGGAAAGACCTTGGCCTCGGTGGCACCACTTCCCTGGACGCTGGAAGGCCAATTCGTTCAGGAAGCAGCGTTGTTCGAGCTCCAGTGCGCCACAACGCAGGCGGAGTTGTGCAGCGTCCTCGACGTTCCCCAGTCCGGCTATCTCCTCCTCGACAAGAAGATCCTGCACTACCGTTTCGACAGCGAATGTGGCGATCTTGTTTTCGTAGCGGGCACAGCCACCCAGACCGCCGCCGAAGGAGTGTTCGCAGAGGTGCACATGGGGGACGGACGGCTCGTCCTTGATAGGTCCAACTACGCGCAAGTCTGGAGTGATGCCGAAAATCTCATTGTGCGCGGAGCGCCCGACTCGTTTCGCCTGTGTGAGCCACCAGAAGACCACGTGCCTCGGGTCAGCATTCAACGCTTCGTGCCAGCCTCCCTCTTGAGCAAGGCCGCGATTGAGCGGGCGGCAGCAATCGGAGCGACAACGTCTGTTTGCACGGCCAAAACCACTCCCAAAGTCGCCAAGATCGGTCCTTGCCGGGTAGGCGCAGCAAAGCCGGCTCGGTCCCCGACCAAGCGAGACCCCTGACCTTGTACCGGCTGGTCGGCGCCGACGGCGGCGAGCCGCAGGGCTAGCCCGACCAGACCAGTCGATCGGGCCAGCACAGTCGACTGGACTGGTTTGGTCAGCTGGTCTGGTCGGCTCGGTCGCAACGAGCGCCGGTCCTGAAGGCTCCTGGCGGTACCGGTGCGGACCAAGGCTATGATTGGGCCATGGAATCGACCTTCGGCGAGATGATTGATACCTCACCCGAGAAGCGCAAGCAGTACTACGCCCTTCTTGGTGCGCTGACGACGGAGCAGCGCGCGGCCAAAATCTCGAGCCTGTCGCGTTCGGTGCGTGGGCTCGTGCTCACCACGTTACGGGCGGCCTATCCAGAGGCCTCGTCCGAGGAGCTGCTCGTACGTCTGTCGGAGCGCCTCTACGGGCCCGAGCTCACGCGCCGGGCGTACGGCTGGGCTCCGGAGGGCTCTCGGTGAGCGAGCCGCTGCTGGACGATCGCGAGGTCGCCCTGCGAGTTGCACGGGCGCTGGAGGCTGCCGGCATCGAGTACGCGCTCGGCGGAAGCGTCGCGAGTGGCATCCAGGGAGAGCCGCGGGCAACGAACGATGTCGACTTCGCGGTGCGGCTCGCGGAGCACCAGGTGGCGCCCCTCGCGAAGGCGCTAGGACCCGAATTCGTCGTCGACCAGGAGGGGCTGCGCGAAGCGGCTCGTCACCGGCGATCCGACAACATCTTCTTCCTGCCGAGCGCGTTCAAGATCGACCTCTTCGTCCGCGGGGGCGAGCCCTTCGACGACAGCGAGCTGTCACGCCGCCGCCTCCTGCCCATTCGCGGAGAGGAGCGTGCCTGGGTCGCGACGCCCGAGGACAACATCCTGCGCAAGCTCGCCTGGTTCCGGAAGGGCGGCGAGGTCTCCGACCGCCAATGGCGCGACGTGCTCGGCATCCTGCGCCTTCCGGGCCAGACGATAGACTGGGGCTACCTTCGACGCTGGTCACCGCGGCTCGGCGTCGAAGATCTGCTCCAGCGAGCCGAACGCCAGGCGTGAGGAGTGCGAGGATGCCGTCCCACGGGCGCGCCTTCGATCGTTCGGCTCCCCTGCGTCAGGCCCGACGGTCGGCGGATACCCGGCTTCTGGCTCAAGGCGGAGCCCCCTTCCCTGCCCGCTGACGCCGCTCGGCGCGCAGCCCCAAATTGGTGGTTGGACTGGTGCCTCAGGCCATCGAGGCGGGAGGGACGACCATGGACGGGCGTAGGCGGCAGGCAGACTCCAGCACCTGGTCAGGGTCGCGGGAGTCGGTGGCGGAGGCGGTGTCCGGGCTCTCGCAGGGCATGAACTCGCTGGTGCGCGGGCACCTCGCGCTCGCGCGCCTGGAGATCACCCGCGACCTCAAGGCGCTGGGGAAGGATGCGACGATGGAGCTGGGTGGGTTGCCCATGCTCTGGGCGAGCTACCTGCTGCTCTGGATGGGCATCGGCTACTGGCTGGCCCAGGAGATCCCGATGTGGGCGAGCTTCCTGCTCTGCTCCGCCGTGAACCTCCTGGTGGGCTCAGTCCTGATGCTGTGGGGCTACCGTCGATCCAAGCGGGACCGGTCCGGCATGCCGGCCACCGTCAACGAGGTGCGCAAGGACCGGGAATGGGCTTCGACCTTGCGCGAGGCCTCCTCCGAGCCCCGCTCCGAGGCAAGAGGGCGAGGGTTGCCAGGACGAGAGACGGCATCCATGCCGCCCCTGCGCCAATCTTCCCCGTCGCTGGAAGGGGCGAGCAGGGACACCTCCATGGTGCGCGAGTAGCGAATTCGGCCTCAGTCGTATCGCTCGCCCTCGTAGAAGCCGTCGAGGATCGACTTGTACTTCTCGGACACGAACTTGCGCTTCACCTTCAGCGACGCGGTGATCTCGCCGGTGTCCTGCGACCAGTCGTGGTCCAGCACCGCGTGCCGCTTGACCGAGGCGTAGGCGGGCTGCACCGCATTGAGCGCGTCCACCGCGGCCTGGATGCGAGCCCGCACCTCGGGGTGGCGGGTGAGCTCGGCATAGCTCGAGGCGGTGAGGCCCTTCTCCTTGGCGAAGGCCTTCACATTGTCCTCGTTGAGGGTGAAGAGGGCGCTGACGAACTTGCGCCGATCGCCGTGAACGAAGACCTGGCTGATCAACGGCTCGCTCTTGAGCGCGTTCTCCAGCTCCTGCGGCGCGATGTACTTGCCGCCAGAGGTCTTGATGAGGTCCTTCTTGCGGTCGGTGATGCGCAGGTAGCCGTCGGGGTCGACCTCGCCGATGTCGCCGGTCTTGAACCATCCGTCCTCGAAGACCGCTGCGGTGTCCTCGGGCCGTTGCCAGTAGCCCTTCATGATCGGCGGGCCCTTGAGCAGCACCTCGCCATCATCGGCGATCTTCACCTGCACGCCGGGGAACGGCTCGCCCACGGTGCCCACCCGGTTGCGCTTGGGGCGATTGGCGTGCGTGGGGGCGCTGGTCTCCGTCAGCCCATAGCCCTCGAGCACCAAGAAGCCACACAGCTCGAAGAAGTAGCCGAGCTTCTTGCCCAGCGGCGCGCCGCCGGAGATGAACTTCTTGAGCCGGCCCCCGAAGCGCGCATCGAGCTTCTCCTCGATCTTCTTGAAGACCAGCCGCTTGGCCAACGCCCACTGCAGCGAGTCGTAGTCGCGGCCCACGGCGCGGGCGCTGGCGTACTCCTCGAACAGGCCCATCGCCCAGGTGAAGAGCCGGCCTCGCAGGCCTGGAGCCGAGCTGCCGTCGGAGACCACCTTGTTGTAGGCCTTCTCGAAGACCCGCGGCACCGCGGGCATGCAGGTGGCCTTCACCTCGGCGGCGTTGTCCACCGCCCGCTCCACCGACTCGGCGAAGGCGAGCTGCAGCCCCGCCCCCAGCCACGCG
>JACRCT010000219.1 GCA_016218885.1 Deltaproteobacteria bacterium
CGTGCTCGAGCGCGCCGCGGTCGGTGGGGAGCAGGCGCGCAGGGCGCAGGCGGTCATCGAGCGGCAGGTCTCCCACCTCACCCGCATCGTCGACGATCTGCTCGACGTCACGCGCATCGCTCGGGGCAAGGTCCAGCTGCGGCGCGAGCTGCTCGAGCTCGGCGAGCTGGTCCGGCGCACCATCGACGACCACCGACCGGGCTTCGAGCTGGGCGGGGTCGAGCTCACGGCGCGCTTCGAGTCGGAGCTGTTCTGGGTCAACGTCGACCCTACTCGCCTCATCCAAGTGCTCGGCAACCTGCTCGGGAACGCGGCGAAGTTCACGAGCCGGGGCGGCAAGGTCGAGGTCTCTTTGCGACGGGAAGGCCAAACGGTGGCGGTGTCCGTGCGCGATAGCGGCGTCGGCATCTCTCCCGAGGTCCGTCGATACCTGTTCGAGCCCTTCAGCCAGGCGCCCCAGACCCTCGACCGGACGCGCGGAGGCCTCGGCCTGGGGCTGGCGATGGTCAAGGGGCTGGTCGAGCTGCACGGTGGCATGGTCGAGGCTGCGAGCGTGGGGCTGGGGCACGGCTCGGAGTTCACCATCCGGCTGCCGCTCGAGGAGGCTCCGGAGCGCGCAGCTGCGGCTGACGAGAAGCGTTCCTGCCGGCGCCGTCGGGTGCTGGTGATCGAGGACAACGTCGACTCGGCGGAATCCCTGCGGGATGCGCTGGAGCTCGACGGCCATCAGGTGCAGGTGTCCTACGACGGCCCGACCGGGCTGGCCCAGGCCCGCGAGTTCTACCCGGACATCGTCCTGTGCGACATCGGGTTGCCCGGGATGGACGGATACGAGGTGGCGCGTGCCATGCGCAGGGACGAGGTGCTCAAGGGCTCGTACCTGGTCGCCCTGAGCGGCTACGCGCTCCCCGAGGACCTGCAGCGCGCGGCGGAGGCGGGCTTCGACCGCCATGTCAGCAAGCCGCCGAGCATCGAGATGCTCGAGCAGTTGCTCACCGAGAGCTTGCCTGCGGCAGGCAGAGACGCCGATTCCGTCCACTAGGCCTCGCTGGGCTTGGGCAAGGCGGCCGAGCCGCCTCACCGGAGAATCTGGTCGCTGCGGGGCTCGTTCAGCGTGCGCGCAGCTACTACGGTTCGGCTTCCCGCTGCACCGCCCATTCCCTGCAGGAAACGCTCCGGTACAGCCTGCGCGGCAAGGCTGATCGTCGAGAGCTCGTCAAGGGCCCGGGCGACTTCGAGGACCAGCATTCGGGTGACCTGTGCCCTGCCGCTCATCGCGGCCAGCCGAGGCGGCGTGTTGGAAGCAGAGTGGAGGTCCGGCGGCGCGGGTGCCACCAGAGAATTGTCGACGCAGCCTGCCGGAGTCACTCGGACTGCCGCGCTGACCGTGGCTCCGAAGAGCTGGATGGTCCCTGCCAGCGCGATGGAGATCCCACTCTCGGGGGTGCTAGGCGCCTGCGCGCTCGTCTTGCCTTGAGAATGGCTGGATCGGGCTAGCTCCCGCGGACTCCTGTCTGCTCTCTGGGACGGGGCAACCTCCGGCGGGCCCTGCGGCGGCGAGGGGTGAATCTCGCGCGGTGGAGGGAAGTAGATGTTGAGGACGAATCCGACCACGGCGGCGGTCATCGCTCCGGTGACGGAGGGAAGGACCGAGGAGAGGATCTTCGTCAGTTGCATGGCTGCCCTCGCCGAAGCCGTCGGAGCGACCGGCCTTCCCACGGTGGTCACCCTGACGCGGCAGGCAAATCCCCCAGCCTTGGTGCGCGTGGCCCCGCTCGGCTCCCAGGTAGCCGGAGCGACGAGCGGTGGAGGCGACGCCGCGTCAACGGCTCGGCAGCGCCAGAGGCGAATCCTTGAACGTCAGCTCCTGCCCGGCAGGGCGGACCTGTACCTCGGGCGCCTGGACCTGCTCGGTCGTTCGCTGGACCACCACTCCCAGCTGCTCGGTGGAATGGGTCACTTGGATGCCGGGCATCGCGATGCCCGCTGCGCCCGAGTCGATCAGGGCCTGGCTGCGCGCGTTGTGCTCGAGCACGGTGTCCTGCACCTGGACTTCACCGGTGGCAGCGAACAGCCCGATGCCGTCCCCCACCTGGCTGATGGTGAAGTCCGGGTTGGGCACGTTCCGGGCTTCGGTGGCGCTGATGCGCCCGCCGCGGATGCTCAGGCCTCGCGAAGCCCGGGCCCCAAAGCCGATCAGGCCGTTGCGCTCCAGCACGCACTCCTCGAGGCGAACCTTGGGCAAAAGGCTCGATCCCTCGATTCCCTGCACCCAGATGCCGCGCTCTTGGTTGTCGCTGACGGAGACCTCGTGCAGAGAGACGTCGGTTCCCTCTGCCCCGTCCACGATGACCCCCGGCCCCTGGTTCTTTTCCACCGTGACTGAATCCATCTGCAGGACCGCGCCGTGGCTGGCCACGACCCCGTAGCCAGAGGTGAGGCTGGACCCGGTGCATTGCGCGATTCGTCCGCCGAACACCTTGAGCCCTGCTCCCCGCGCCCACAGGCCCACGTCGCTGCGGGTCAGCTCGACATCGTGGAGCTCAGAGAGGAGATCGGTTCGGCAGTCCTCCTCGCACCACGCCACCAACGCCGGCCCCACTGCTTGATCCACCTTGACGTCGACCACCGTGGCGGGGCCCCTGTCGATGAATACGCCGATGTGCGGGGGCGCCACGATCTGGACGCCGAAGAGCCCGGACCGGGGTTGCAGGGTCACCGCCGCTCGAGCTTCAACGTCCCCTTCGATCACCACCGCGGTCCCCGGGGAGGCGACCAGGCTCACCCCGGAGGGAACCGTCAGGGACGCCGAGTAAGTGCCCGTGGCGGCGACCACGCAGCTTCCCGCCTGCGCCTGCGCCAGCGCCTCGAGCAGCGACGAGGAGTCGGGGCCTGCCTGGGCGGTCGTCTCGCAGACCACGCCCTCGGGCAGCGGAACCGGAGAGACGCGGGGGCAGCCGTTGAGCACGACCATGACCGCGACCCATGGGATGGCTTTGAGCATCGTGCGCACCATCCTAGCCTCTTGGAGAAGAGGCGAGGGCACGTGCCTCGTCCGCCACTGCTGAACCTGGAGCCTTGACCAGCGCTCTAGGCCCACGGATTCGGCATGCCTGGTGGCTGGAGTCTCGCCCTGGCTGCTGTTGGCAAGGGTTGGGACGGAAGACGGCTGCTCTTCGGAGCGGCCAGAGTGTTCGGCGAGGCCAAGGTAGTGACGGTAAGTGGAATCGAGGCTCGGCTACTTGGCCGATTTGGAGCCCCGTGAGGAGGGGCGGGAGCCCAGCAAAATCCACTTCGGCAACGTTGCCGAAGTGGAGGCTCTCAGGGCGAAGTGGGCTCCGAAGGGGTTCACTTCGGCAACGTTGCCGAAGTGAAGCGTTCCCGCGCAAGTCACTACCAGTAAGAGTGGTGGCGGAAGCTTTGTCGATCTGAATGGCTGCCCAGTGGCCCCGCGCTCGATCCTCCGAGGCACGGTGTCGGCTCCTCCGACCGCGATCGCCGCCGCACCCGCCTTGAGCTCGAGGCGCGCCTCGGTGTCGGCGGAGAGTCGTGGGAGGTCGCCCGGCGGTCGCCCGGGCCTGGAGTCCTTGCGCAACGAGATGACGTGGCGCGGGCAGGAAGGGTCGTCCGTCCCGTTGGCTTGACGAAGCGGCGGATGAAGCTGCTCTCGGGCAGCGCGACCACCCCTTCAACTAGCCTACGAGCGATTACAGGGTCGCCCCTCTTCGCTCTGGCCGATGAAGCCGGCCAGAGCGAAAAGGGGCTCAATTGCGCGAAAGTCGGGCTAGAGCCACTCGCGCTTGAGGCGCTTCTGCTCCTGCTCGAACCACTGCAACCACTGCTTGGGGATCTCGCCCGCGGCCTCTGCGGTCAGGTTGAAGTCGTGCTCCTTGGCGGTCGGGGTGTTGATCATCGTGTCGCGCCACATCTGGAGCATCTGCTCGCCATCGAGGGGGGTGTCCGTGAGCAGGTCCCGATATCGGCTCACGGCCTCGTCGGTCTTGGCCAAGAGCGCCGGGACGAGCTGCTCGGCGGTGAAGCCCTGCTCGATCGCGTCATAGCGCTTCATCACCTCGGCCATCGCGGTCTTCCAGAACTTCGCGGGATCCTCCGGCGGCTTCCCGCTCCGGAGCGTTTCCTCGTACGAGTCGAAGAACTCCGCGACGAGGTCGGCCCAGATGTAGTTCAGCGCGACGTCGGCCTCCTTGTCGTCCGAGTGCCAGAGCTTGACGAAATCCGGGCCGAAGATGTCGTCCCAGACCATCGGGGCATAGCTTGGAGCCGACCCGGTCACCACCACGCGGAACTTCTGAGGCTCCGCGAACAGGGTGTTGCCCTGCGGGGAGACCCGGACCTCGAACTTCTCCCCCTTGCGGACCTGGAACTGGACGAGGTTCACCTTCTCGCTCAGCCTGCTCGAGACCACCTTCTTGCCCGTCTCGGTGACCACCTCGAGGTCGAAGTTCTGCCGCTTGGGGAACCAGGGGTTCGCCGGATTGAGGGTCATCGAGACGTCAGGCACGACCACCACCGAGACGATCTCGTTGTTGGGCGCGGTCGACCGGAAGCACCTCTTCTTCTCCCCAGGCTTCAACGACTCGTCGGCCAGGTAGCTGGTGTCGAGCAGCCACTTCTCGGAGAGCTCCTTGGAGTACTTGGCCGACAACGCCTCGAAGACGTCGTACTTGCGGTCGATCCCCGGCATGTCGATGGTGATGCTCTCCACGAACTTCTGGGTGCCGCGGTCGAAGACGTAGCCGGAGGCGTCGAGGGCCATTCTCTCTCCGAGCGACATCACCGCGCCCAGCGGCCCCAGGGGCCCCACGAGCCCTTTGGGGCCGAGCGGGGAGTTGGTCCCCAGGACGTTGAAGTTCCCCTGGTCCCAGTCGTCCGCGTCGGGGCCCATGGCCGACAGGATGCC
>JACRCT010000248.1 GCA_016218885.1 Deltaproteobacteria bacterium
ACGAGCAAGGAGCACGCAACGCCCCGGAGTCCTTCAGGCAGATCGGAGCTGTCCAGGGGCCAGGGGAGAGCGCCGCCATGGCGCGCGGCTCGCAACCTCACGTGTCCCCTGGAATAATCGCTGGCCTGCGTCCCCGGGGCCTGCTCCCCGGGCCGGAAGGCGAATGCTCGATCGACTCCTCCACCTGGTCACCGGAAGCCCCGCCTTCCAGTTCCTGCGCTCGGTGGCCCCGTTCGATGCGCTGCCCGACAACGAGCTGGCCGCCATCGCCGACCAGCTGGGCATCGAGTACCACGCGCGCGGCGCGGCGCTCTTCACCCAGGGCCAGTCGCAGGTCAAGGACCTGTATGTGGTGATGAAGGGCTCGCTCGAGGTCGTGGACGAGCAGTCCGGCGCAACGCCTTACCGCGGCACGCTGGGCGTCGGCCAGACCTTCGGCGGCAGCTGCCTGCTGCTCAACGGGGGCGTCGCGCTCCTCTCGGCGAAGGCCGCGCAGGACGTCTTCCTCTACACTCTGGCGGGCCGCGCCTTCCTCGATCTGTGCTCCCGCCGTCGCGAGATCCACGACTTCTTCGCCGACAGCCTGGGGGCGGGGATGCTCGAGCGGGTCGGCATCGCGCTGCGCCAGCGCTGGCTGGTGCCCCGCGCCGACCCGTCGTCGGTGGCCTTCAATCGCCGCGTGGGCGAGGTCTGCGCCCGCGCCTGCCCGCGCTGCTCCCCCGCCGACTCGCTGCGTGACGCGGCGCAGCGGATGCAGCGGGAGCGCTGCCGGACCCTGCTGGTCACCGACGAGGCGGGCCTCCCGATGGGAATGCTGGGCGAGCGCGACCTGATGGAGAAGGTGGTGGCCGGCGGCCTCGATCCCCTCTCCTCGGTGGCAGGGGTCATGACGCCGGTGACGGCGGTCCTGGGCGAGCAGGCCCCGATCGCCGAGGCGATGGACCTGATGCTGCGCAGCGGCGCGCGCGCCCTGCCGGTGGTCGACGGGCGCGGCCAGGCGGCGGGCCTCCTGGAGGACGAGCACCTGCTCACGGCGCCGGGAGGCTCTCCGATGGAGTTCCTGCGCGAGCTCTCCGCCACGCGCCTGCGCAAGGACCTGCTGGAGAAGCGCTGGGGCGTGGTCCGTCTGGTGCGCTCGCTGATGCTCGAGGGCGTCCGGGTCGATGCCCTGGGCTGGCTGGTCAGCGCCGTCTCCGACGCCGTGGTGCGCCGGCTGCTCGACCTGGCGCTGGAGGAGCTCGGGCCTCCCCCCTGCCCGTTCGCCTTCCTGTCGCTGGGCAGCGAAGGCCGGCGCGAGCAGACGCTGGTCTCCGACCAGGACAGCGCGATCGTCTTCGCCGACGGCGCGCCCGCCGGGGCGCAGGCCTATTTCCTCTCCCTTGGCGAGCGCGTGTGCGCCTGGCTGCGCCAGGGCGGGGTCGCCTACTGCCAGGGCGACGTGATGGCGAGCAACCCGCGCTGGACGCAGCCGCTGTCCGCCTGGAAGAAGGACTTCGCGCACTGGGTCCACGTCCCCGAGAGCCAGGCCGCCCTCCACTCGGGCATCTTCTTCGACTTCCGCGAGGTGTACGGCGAGGCGGCGCTCGCCACGCAGCTGCGCGAGCACGTGGCCGGGCTCCTCGCGCCCCGCCCCGGGCTGTTCTTCCGCGTCATCGCGCAGGAGGCCATCAGCCGCGGCCTGCCCTCCGGGAACGCGGCGCTCGAGCTCAAGCAGCCCTTGGCGGCGATCTGCGATCTCGCGCGGCTCTTCGCGCTCTGGGAGGGAGTGCGCGAGACCAACACCCTGGAGCGGCTGCGCGAGCTCCTGGCCGCCCCCGAGCCAGGCAGGAAGACCTGCGAGGACCTGCGTCAGGCCCACTCCTTCCTGCTGCAGGTGCGGCTCGCGCGGCAGGTCGCGGGAGCCACCGTGAACGGCGCCGAGGGCGCCGCCGGCCGGGGTGAGATCAATCCGCTCGAGCGCCGATTCCTGGACGAGACGCTGGGGCTGATCCGCCGGGTGCAGGGGCAGGCGCAGCGGCTGTTCGTTCGCGGAGAGTGACCATGGGCCGGCGAGGACTCACCGACTGGATGCGGCGGCTCCTGTGGGCGGCGGGAGGGCGACCGGAGGGCGTGCGCGAGGCGCACCTCAAGGCCCTCGACTCGCTCCCCTGGCGCGAGCCCTACCGGGCCCGGAGCTTCGTCGCCCTCGACTGCGAGATGACCGGCCTCGACCCCGAGCGCGACGAGATCCTCTCCATCGGCGCGGTGCGCATCCGCGAGAGCCGGGTCGTCCTGCAGGAGCGCTTCTACCAGGTGTTCAAGCCCAACGAGGCGGTCTCGCCCAAGGAGGTCATCCTCATCCACGGCCTGGGCCCCGAGGAGGTCGCGCGGGGCCGACCGCTGCCCGAGGCGCTGGGGGCCCTGCTCGACTTCTTGGGCGACTCGGTGCTGGTGGGGCACTTCACCGAGGTCGACCTCGCCTTCCTCAACGCGGCGCTGGTCAAGCACCGCGGCGAGCCGCTGCAGCTGCCTGCACTGGACACGCGCCTCTTGTACCGCTGGTGGTGGCGCCGCCAGCCGGGGGCTCCGCCTGGGCCGACCGACGAGAGCCTGGAGGCGACCGTGGCCATGCTCGACCTGCCGCGCTACCCGGCGCATCACGCCTTCTATGACGCCTTGAGCGCGGCGCTGCTCTTCGTCAAGCTGCTCGAGGAGTTCGAAGCCGCCGGCCAGGTGCAGTTCAGGGCGCTCTTCAAGGAGATGGGGGTCTACTGACTGAGCGTACCGGCGAGCGGTGCGATCCCCGGAGTCGAAGGGCCAACCCCCGCCGCTCTGGGGAGTCCCACCGCGGGAAAGCGTTTGCCCGCGGCTCCCCCCGACCAGCCCTGTACCTGCACGACGTCGTGCAGGTCGGCTTCGGGCCAGGGATGCGAGTCGCCAGCGGGATCCTCGGGCGTCTCCCCAGGCATAGGCCTCCGGTGCCTCGCCCCCCCGGCCTGGGCCAAATCTCGTCGAGCCGCTTGAGAGCGCCGGACGGTTCTTCTCGAGGCCCTCCTGCACCGACTCCAGCGCCCTGCGCCCGCAGACCGCCTTCGCCAGCGCGCCGCACAGCAGCCGCCACCCGAAGGGCTCCACGGCAGGATCCCCAGGGCAGAGCCAGAGGCGACGGCGGCCATGCGACCGGCCACGATACCCGGCATCACGCCTACTCTGACGCGTTGAGCGCCGCCCTGCTCTTCGTCAAGCTGCTCGACGAGCTCGAGCCGCCGGCAAGGTTCGGGCTTGGTCAGGAATCGTCTTCGATCTGCGGCTCTCGCTGGGCGCGGGCGGATCGTCGATTGGACAGCTTCAACCAACCCAACAACACGAGGACTGCCACGAGGAAGACCCCAGAGGCAATCGCGTTGCCGAGCGGAAAAGGATGGAACGGCTTGGGCGTTGCGTCGGAGGGTGAGCGTGCAACGAGATTCCTGGCCACGTCTACGGGCACGGCGAAATTGAGGTCGCCGGTACCCGAGAATTGGCTCTGGACGATACCGATGACCTGCCCAGAGTAGGTGACCACCGGTGAACCGCTGGAGCCGGGCGCTGTCGAGGCGGTGATTTGGACAAGAGGTCCCAGCTTCTTGTTCTTCAGGTTTCTGAGTTCGTCCGGAATCTGTCGGCGCGTGGCCGAGACGATACCCCGGGAGACAGTCAAGCCAAGCCCCAGGGGGCTTCCGATCACCAGGATGTCTTCGCCCTCGGTCGGCCAGGCCCCGTCTTGAAAGCCCAACGCCGGGTATCCGCTGCCCTCGATCTGGATGAGAGCGACGTCTTGGTCCTCATCAACAGCGAGAACCCCTTTGCCCATGCGCTTGCTTCCGTCCGCGAGGACTGCCCGGATTTCGAATGCGTTCTCGATGACATGAACGTTCGTCACCATCCTTCCATCGCTGGAGACGAAGAATCCGGTTCCGTTGCCGAGAACCTTACCTCCCGGACCGAGAACCTCCAGGACTGCGACGGACGGCTTGACGCGCGACGCAAGCTCCACCGTTTTGTTCTCGATCTCTTCGCTTGGGGCTGCTGACAGGGCAACAAGCAGCACCAGCAAGGCGGACGCAGTCATTGCTACTCTCCACTGAGCTCAGCGATGTCAGCACCGACCCAAGAGGCAAGCGAGCGCCCGAGCGGTAAGCGGCGGCGCACTATGCCTCGTCCCTGTCATCGCGTCGATACCCCGAAGACGAGGCTCTGAGCCAGCGGTTGCAGAGGGAGAGGTGGGTCAGGGGTCTGGTCCTGGGACCCGTTCCAGCGCTGGGGAATCTCACCGCGGGAAAACGTTTGCCCGCGGCTCAATTCCCCGAGTCGTCTCACCAGGCATAGGCCTCCGGCGCCTCGCCGCCCGGCCCGGGCCAGATCTCGTCGAGCCGCTTGAGCGCCGCGGCGTCGAGCTTCACCTGGGCGTCTACTGACTTCCCTGGAATCGCTTCCGCCTCTCCGCCTCCACGATGGCTTGTCGCTTCACGCCGGCCCTTCCGAGCTGCCGTTCAGGCGGCCCGCTGCGAAGCAAGGAGGTCACCCACTACGCGCGATGGCACTGGGAGTTGCTCGAGAACCCTTCCTGATTTCTGATCCGGAAGACCGGCCAGTTTCTCAAGAATGAGCTGACCGTCGCGGCACGAGGGGCACCAGGACAACCGAAAGAGAATTCGTTCGCCGCTCCGAGCTGTCTCTTCCCACGTCTCCTTTGGCGCGATCTTGATGAGATTGGACGTGAACTGCGCAGCGTTGGAGCGAGTATCGCGAAGCTCGGCAATGCCCTCCTCGTTGCCCGCAGGCACGTGGGCCAGCACCGAGTTTCGGTGGTAGCGATAGCAGGCACGGCAATAGGGGCGACCGACCAACAAGAGAAGTGGTCCAAGAACGCCTCCCGCCGAGAAGGCGAGGAAGTCGAGTACGCGCATGAGGTAGCCAAACAGCCCCAATGCGCGGCGATTCTCGAAATGAATCATGCGAGTCGCGGCGTCGAAGTAGCCCCAGAAGCCGAGCACGTTCCCTTGGTCATCGGCCACGCCGCCAGGATAGAGAACGCGAAATGCCACATACTCCGCTCCGAAGAAGGCTCCGCCGAGCAACAGAAGCGTCGCGGCGAGGGAGATGCCGCTCATTCTCACGCCAAACAGCCATGCACCGAGCGCGATCCCGCTCGACGCCGCCAGGCCGACCAGCAGCGGGCCTACTGGCATCACCCAGTTGACGTACCAACCCATCAGGTTCAGCCCTGCCTTCGCGGCCTCATAGGTGATGAAGAAGGCGAGAGCGCAGCTCAAGAGGCCGAGGCCAAGGGTGGCTACGAACCTGATTGAGCCAACCAAGGCCCTTCGATTCGGTTCGGCAGCATCAGTCGATGCCATCTGCGAGAACTCCATCTAGAAGGAGAGGGAAGGAGGCTAGTGCCTTGGAGACGAAGGCTCGAGCCCGTTGTTGCACGCCCCCGTCGTCACGGCCCTGAGTGGAGAGCCGGCGGGAGGCGCTCTGTGAAGCCCCACCGCGGGAAAACGTCTTCCCGCGGCTCAATCCCCCGAGGCATCTCACCAGGCATAGGCCTCCGGCGCCTCGCCGCCCGGCCCGGGCCAGATCTCGTCCAGCCGCTTGAGCGCCGCGGCGTCGAGCTTCACCTGGGCGCTGCGCAGCGCGTCCTCGAGATGCTCCATCGTCCGCGGCCCGATGATCGGCGCCGTGACCGCAGGCTGGTGCAGAAGCCAGGCGAGCGCGACGTCCCCAGGCGCCTGCCCGAGCTCCTTGCAGAACGCCTCATACTCCTCGAGCGCCGAACGGTTCCTCTCGATGCCCTCCTGGACCCACTCCAGCGCTCTGCGCCCGGAGACCGCCTTCGCCAGCGCGCCGCCCAGCATGCCGCCACCCAGAGGGCTCCAAGGCAGGATCCCCAGGCCATAGGCCCGGCAAGCCGGCACCACCTCCAGCTCGACCGTCCGCTCGGTGAGGTTGTAGAGGCTCTGCTCGGAGACCAGACCCAGCAAGCCCCTGCGCGCCGCCGTCTCGTTCGCCTGCGCGATGTGCCAGCCGGCGAAGTTGCTGCTGCCGACGTAGAGCACCTTGCCCTGCTGCACCAGCAGCTCCATCGCCTGCCAGAGCTCGTCCCAGGGTGTGTCCCGATCGACGTGGTGCATCTGGTAGAGGTCGATGTGGTCGGTCTTGAGCCGCCGCAGGCTGTCCTCGCACGCGCGGCGGATGTGGTACGCGGACAGGCCCTTTCCGTTGGGCCCTTCCCACATCCCGCCATAGACCTTGGTGGCGAGCACCACCTTCTCGCGCCGCCCCTCTGCCTTGGCAAACCAGCGCCCGAGGATCTGCTCGGTGAGGCCATCGCGCGGGACCTTGGCCCACTCGGTGAACTTGTGCCCGTAGACGTCGGCGGTGTCGAAGAAGTTGATCCCCGCTTCGAGCGCCCGGTCCATGATCCGATAGGCGTCCGGCTCCGCGGTTTCCGGCCCGAAGTTCATCGTTCCCAAGCAAAGCCGGCTGACCTTCAAGCCGCTACGACCCAGCCTCGTGAAGTCCATGGACGCTCCTTGGATAGGAAGAAACTGCCGCTAACGGATAGTGCCGACACTCACGGGGCGCCAGGGCGCGTGCGAGCGATTGTCAGGAACTCCGCTTGCCAGGTCGGGCTCCTGTAGTCTGCCGGCGATCAAATCCCTGTGGAGCCTGGATGAGCCGTCTCGCACTTGCCGCCGCCACTCTCTTACTCCTCGCCTCCTGCCATTCCCTCGAGGACCAGGCCTCGGCCTGGTCGCGCTTCGTCGCGGACTTCCCCGCGGCCTCCTGCGCCACGGCAGCCCGCTGCGGGCGTTACCAGAGCGCGCAGGGCTGTGCCGCCCTCCACCACGGGCCCACCGAATCCTGGCCTCAAGATACTGCGATGCGCTTCGAGGACTCGGACGAGGTCCGTCGCGCCATCTTGAAAGGCAGAGCCTCCTTCGACGAGGAGAGCGCGAAGGCTTGCCTCGCCGAGTTGCGCCGGGCGAGCTGCGAGTCCCTGCCGACGTTCTCGTGCATGGAGGCCGTCCAAGGCCAGGTCGACCTCGGCGCGCCCTGCTATTCGAGTCGCGAATGCAGGCCCGCGCTCTTCTGCGACGCCACGGCGGAGAGCTGCCCGGGCCGATGCCTGCAGCGCAAGACCGAGGCGGAGGCCTCCAGCTTCCCGACCGTCTGGGACTGCGCGACGACCCTCGTCCCCTTCGAGGGTCGCTGCGTCGCCTACGGCGAGGTCGGCGCGCCCTGCGGTGTTTCCGTCGCGGGCTCTGCGTTGCCTCCCAGCGAACCCGACCTCTTCTGCGAGTCCGAGACCGCAAGCTGTCAGCCCCGGCGCGGCGTGGGAGGGCATTGCCAGGCCGAAGGCTTTCCCGCCGATTGTCAGCTTGGGCTTCGCTGCCAGGACGGGAGCTGCAGCCTGCTCGCTCCGCTCGGTGGAGTCTGCGAGAGCCAGGGCTGTGCACGCGACCTGCGCTGCTCGACCCATGTCGCGGGCCAGGAGGGCGTCTGCCTGCAACGCTCTGACGCGGGCGAGCCGTGCTGGGTCGACGCTGACTGCGCGGCCGGCAGCGAGCTCTTCTGTGAAGGGGCGACGGTGAGCGCCCCGGGCCAGTGCATGGCCACCCATGGTCCGGGCGAGACCTGCCAGGCAGAGCTGTCCCAGTCCGGCGGCTGCCGCACCGGCCTCTTCTGTGATGCTCAGACCCGCACCTGCTCCCCCACGTGCAGGGAGCCATTCTGTCCCGAGCCCTCCTGCCATGAGCCGGAGACTTCCCCGGCCGAGTAGACGCTGGCGCTCAAAGCCTGCGAAGGCAGGCATCGCAACCTCAGGCGCGGCTTGAGCCGCCGGCTTTCCCGCGCCAACCCTGGTCTTTCGCAACCGCCTCCTGCGCCAGGGTGTGCTCGCAACCGGGACCCGCGCATGGTCCGGTCGCAACCCCCTCACGTGCCGCGCATCCGAACGTGCACGCTGAGAGGCCCAAATCTCCGGCGTAGCCCCGGGAGGCGCAAATCCCGGAACCGAGGCCTGCCGAGGCGCGTCGGATCGCACTCGATGCGGCTCGACTCGGCAGGCCCTGCTCGTTTCCAGCTTCCCTCGTTTCCAGCTTCCTCTGGGCATCAGTGTCGCGGCACCGACTGCTCTGGTGGACGCGCTGCGACCTTCGTGGCTACCCCTCAGGGTCGTCGTTATCGTTCCGGCGTCGACCCCTTCAGGAGCGTCCGATGGCTCGAATTCGAAGAGTGGCAGTGTTGGGCGCGGGAGTGATGGGCAGCGGAATCGCGGCCCACGTCGCGGGCGCCGGCATCCCCGTGCTCCTGCTGGACATCGTCCCGCCCAACCTCACCCCCGAGGAGCGCAAGGATCGCGCCGCGCGCAACCGCCTCGCCCAGGGCGGCAGGGACAAGGCGCTCGCCGCCAAGCCCGCCCTCTTCTTCACCCCCCGGGATGGAGGCCTGGTCGAGGTGGGCAACTTCGAGGAGGACCTGCCGCGCCTTGCGGAGTGCGACTGGATCATCGAGGCCATCAAGGAGGAGCTGCACGTCAAGCGCGAGCTCTTCTCCAAGGTCGAGCAGTACCGCCGCGCCGACGCCATCGTCAGCTCCAACACCTCAGGCCTGCCGCTCGCCGACCTCGTCCTGGGCCGGGGACCCGAGTTCCGGGCGCACTTCCTGGTGACCCACTTCTTCAACCCCGTGCGCTACATGCACCTCCTGGAGCTAGTGGTGGGGCCGGAGACCGCGCCGCGCGTGGTCAAGGCCATGCACCACTTCGGCGAGGAGATCCTGGGCAAGGGCGTGGTCTACGCCAAGGACACGCCCAACTTCGTGGCCAACCGCATCGGCACCTTCGCGGTGATGGACGCCATCCAGCAGATGGTGGAGCAGGGCCTGTCCATCGAGGAGGTCGACGCCATCCACGGCCGTCCGCTGGGCCACCCCAAGAGCGCCGTGTTCCGCACCGCGGACATCGTGGGGCTCGACACCCTGCTGCACGTCGCGCACAACTGCGAGCGGCTGCTCGTGCACGATGAGGATCGCGGCGTCTTCCGTCCCCCCGAGTTCATGGAGGAGATGGTCAAGAAGGGGCTCTTGGGAGACAAGAGCGGCGGGGGCTTCTACCGCAAGACCCAGGAGGGGCTGCTCGCCCTCGACTGGCGCACGCTCGAGTACCGGCCTCAGGAGAAGCCGCGCTTCGAGTCCCTGGGAGAAGCCCGCACCATCGATGACGCGGGCGAGCGCATCCGCGCGGTGGTCGGCTACTCCGACCGGGCCGGGCAATTCGCCTGGAAGACCCTCTCGCGCACGCTCAACTACGCCGCGGCCCGGCTGGGGGAGATCGCCGACGACGTGGTGAACATCGACCGCGCCCTGCGCTGGGGCTTCAACTGGGAGCTCGGGCCTTTCGAGACGCTCGACGCGCTGGGGAGCAAGGAGACGGTGGCGCGGATGCAGGCCGATGGGCTGAGGATCGCCCCGCTGCTCAGGGAGATGGCGACGACCGGTGCGCGCTTCTACCCGAGCCGGAAGACCTTCCGCGACGTGCGCGCCCAAGGCCAGGAGAAGCCGGTGCCGGTGTCGCCGCGGGCGCTGTCCCTGCCACGCGAGGACGCCAAGGCCCGAGTCAAGGAGAACGACTCGGCGACGCTGTGGGACCTGGGCGAAGACGTCCTGTGCGTGGAGCTGCACTCGAAGATGAACTCGGTGGACAACGACGTCATCTCCATGCTCCACCAGTCGCTCGACGAGGCCGAGAAGCGCGGCGCGGGCCTGGTCATCGGCAACGAGAGCACCGAGGCCTTCAGCGCGGGGGCCAACCTCCTGCTCATCCTGCTGGCCGCGCGCGAAGGCCAGTTCAAGGACCTCGAGGAGATCTCCCGGCAATTCCAGCAGGCCAACCTGCGGCTGAGCCACGCCGAGGTGCCGGTGGTCGCGGCGCCCTTCGGGCTCACCCTGGGCGGGGGCGCGGAGATGGCCCTGGCCGCCTCGCAGATCCGGGCGCATGCCGAGCTGTACATGGGCCTGGTGGAGGCGGGGGTGGGGGTCGTCCCCGCTGCCGGCGGATGCAAGGAGATGGTGCTGCGCGCCATGGCCAACGTGCCCGACAACGTGGACCCCTTCCTGCCGATCCAGCGGGCCTTCGAGACCGTGGCCATGGCCAAGATCTCCACCAGCGCCGAGATGGCGCGCGACCTGGGCTTCCTCAAGGAGTGCGACCGGGTGACCATGTCCCGCGAGCAGCTGCTGCATGACGCCAAGCAGACCGTGCTGGGGCTCGCCCGAGCTGGCTGGAAGCGGCCTGCGCCGAAGATGGCGCGAGTGCCGGGAGAGGCGGGAATCGCCAACTTCAAGGTTGCTCTGTGGTCGATGGCGCAGAGCCATCAGATCAGCGAGCACGACCAGAAGATCGCCAGCAAGCTCGCCCACGTGATGTGCGGAGGAGCGGTGGCGCCCGGGACCCGGGTGAGCGAGCAGCACCTGCTCGATCTGGAGCGAGAGGCGTTCCTCTCCCTGTGCGGAGAGCCCAAGAGCCAGGAGCGGATGCAGTACATGCTCGAGCACAACAAGCCGCTGCGGAACTGAGGATGGAGCCGACCATGCGTGAGATCGCGATCGTCGCAGGAGTGCGCACGCCCTTCGGGCGCGCGGTGAAGGGCTCGCTCAAGGACACCCGGCCGGAGGCCATGGCCGCGCCCCTCATCGAGGAGCTGCTGCGGCGAGTGCCGCAGGTGAAGGCTGCAGACATCGAGGACCTGCTCATCGGCTGCGCCATGCCGGAGGGCGAGCAGGGGCTGAACATCGCGCGCATCATCGGCCTGCTCGGCGGCCTGCCGGTGGAGACACCGGCGGCGACCATCAACCGCTTCTGCTCCTCCGGGCTGCAGGCCATCGCCATGGCCGCAGGCCGGATGGCCGCCGGGGAGATCTCCATCGCCCTGGCCGGCGGGGTGGAGAGCATGTCGATGGTCCCCATGGGCGGAAACAAGACGAGCCTCAACCCCGAGCTGGCCGACCGCTGGCCCGAGGTCTACATGCCCATGGGCCTGACCGCGGAGCTGGTGGCACGGCGCTTCGAGATCAGCCGGGCGGAGCAGGACCGCTTCGCGCTCGCCAGCCACCAGAAGGCCATCGCGGCGCAGAAGGCAGGGCGCTTCCAAGGAGAGATCCTGCCCATCCCCGCCACGGTGTACGACGCGGGGGGCCACCGCCGGACGACGACCTTCTCCGCGGACGAGATGCCCCGCGCCGACGGCACGCTGGAGAAGCTGGCGGCCCTCAAGCCGGCCTTCGACCCCAAGGGCACGGTCACCGCCGGAAACGCCAGCCCGCTCACCGACGGCGCGGCGATGGTGTTGATGCTGACCCGCGAGGAGGCGGAGAAGCGCAGCATCAAGCCCCTGGGCCATTTCCGGCAGTTCGTGGTCAAGGGCGTGCCTCCGGAGATCATGGGCATCGGACCGGTGCCGGCCATCCGCGCGCTCCTCACCAAGACCGGCTTGCGCATCGCAGACATCGACCTCTTCGAGGTCAACGAGGCGTTCGCAGCGCAGGCGGCCTATTG
>JACRCT010000221.1 GCA_016218885.1 Deltaproteobacteria bacterium
CTCAGGCGCTCTCCGGTGCCGCTCATCGTCCTCATCGCCGGGTTGGCGGGAGCGGCGACGGCCTATGCCATCCAGGTCTACTGCAACGCCATCAGCTATCCCCTCAACGTCGGCAACCGTCCCCCGCATGCCGCGCCTCTCTTCGTCCCCATCACCTTCGAGCTCGGGGTGTTGAGCGCCTCGCTGGCGGCGGTCTTTGCGCTGCTGGTCCTATTTCGCTTCCCCATGCCCTACCACCGCACCCAGCAGGTGGAGGCCTTTCGCAGCGCGACGGTCAGCGGCTTCTGGCTCTCGGTGGAGGTGGAGGCCGCCCTCACGCCGAAGGTCGAGGAGGAGCTGCGCGGGCTGGGCGCCAAGGCGGTACAGACCCTCGGCGAGGAGGAGGGGACATGAAGCGGTCCTTGCTGCTTGCGTGCGCCGCCGTGCTGCTCTGCGCAGGGGTCTGCAACGTGGATCCCATGCGCGACCAGCCCAAGTACGAGGCGTATGAGGAGAATCCCTTCTTCGAGGACCACCGCGCGATGCGCCCCTGGGTGGTGGGCGCGGTGGCTCGCGAGGAGGCGCTGGTTTCGCCGGAAGTCGCCACGGGAATGGTCGGTGCCGACGCGGGCCCGGTAGCGGAGGTTCCGATTCCCCTGACGCGCGCCGACCTCGAGCGCGGCAGGGAGAAGTACGAGATCTTCTGCGCGGCGTGTCATGGAGTCTTGGGCGACGGCAACAGCGTCCCCGCGGGCAAGATGTCGCTGCGGCCTCCTCCCTCGCTACACACCGACACGCTGCGCGCCCGCCCCGCCGGGCATTTCTACGCGGTCATCGCTCGCGGCTTCGGCATGATGCCCAACTACGCGCGGCAGCTCCCGATAGCAGAGCGGTGGAGGGTGGTGGCGTACCTCCAAGCGCTCCAGCAGAGCCAGCACGTGCCCCTGAAGCAGGCGCCACCTGATGTTCGTGAGGAGCTGAAGAAGAAGGAGGCGCCGTGAATCCGCCCCCACGAATCGAGCGCTACCAGGGCGGCCGCACGCTGATGCTCGTGAGCGCGGTCCTCGGCATCGCAGGCCTGGCGGCGACGGGGGTTCTGGCCTTCTTCGCGCCTCGCCAGTGCGCGTTCTCCTACCTGGTGGCTTGGGCCTATTGGGGCGGGATCTCGCTGGCGGCGCTGGCCCTCTTGATGATCGTTCACGTCGCCCACTCGCGTTGGCCGGTGGTGTTGCGTCGCCCGCTCGAGGCGATGGCCTTGACGGTGGTGCTGCTGGCGGTCTTGTTCGTCCCCATCCTGCTCGGGATGGAGGCGCTCTTCCCATGGGTGAGTCCCGCATCGGAGCTGGGGCCACGGGAGCTGGAGAAGCTCGCGCGGCGCGAGTGGTATCTGAACGTTCCCTTCTTCCTGGTGCGGGCGGCGGTCTACTTCCTCATCTGGATCGCGTCGGCGTGGCTCCTGTACTCGTGGTCCATCAGGCAGGACGGCAGCGGCGATCTCGAGCTCACGCGACGGCAGCGGCGACTCTCGGGAGGTGCGCTCCCTGCCTTCGGACTCGCCTTCACCTTCGCGACCTACGACTGGCTGATGTCCCCGGGCCTGGAGAACCATTCGCAGATCCTGGCGCTCTACTGGTTCGGCGGCTCGATGGTGTCGGTGCTGTCGGCGCTGGTCCTCGTGGGGGCGCTGGCGCAGGCCAAGAACCCGTGGAGCAGCGTGCTCACCGCGGGCCACTTCCACAGCCTGGGAAAGCTCCTGCTCGCCTTCGTGGCCTTCTGGGCGTGGATGGCCTACTCGCAGTTCATGCTCGATTGGGTCGCCCATCTGCCCGATTCGATCACCTTCTTCGTCGAGCGAGGTCGCGAGGGATGGATCGTGCTCAGCGGCGTGGTCGTCGTGGGCCAGTTCGTGCTGCCGTTCTTCGCGCTCCTGTCGCGCTCGCTCAAGCGGCATCCCCATGCCTTGGCCGCGGTGGCGGCTTGGAACCTCACCATCCACTACCTCGACGTCTATTGGATTCTCATTCCCAATGCCCGGCCCGAATCGTCTGCTCCGACCATCGCCGATCTCACTGCCTTCGTCGGAATCGGCGGCGTGTGCGTGGCCTTCGCTCTCTTCATCCTGCGAGGGCGGTTCGTGGTGCCGGTGCGCGACCCCTATCTGGCTGCGTCGCTGGCGTACGACCCGCGGAGCTAGCTCTGCCCGTCGTTCTGATCGGCATTCAAGATCCCGTTCGAATCATTCAGATCATCGGCCGTCCCGGGGGCTTCAGCCTCGGGTGTTGGTCGTCGGCACGTAGAGGTCGGTTCTTCGCCGGACCGCTGGATCGGCGGCGCCAAGATGTGTTACCCTAACGCAATGAAAATGGCTCTCGAGAGCGGGGAGACAATCCTCAAGGAAGGCGCAGCGAACCTGCAGCGCGGGGCAGAGACCGTCGGAGGGCACCTCTGCCTCACCGAACACCGGCTCGTCTTCGAATCGCACCGATTCAACCTTCAAACGGGATCGACCGTGATCCCGCTCGGCGAGATCACGGTCACGCGTCCCTGCTGGACCAAATTCTTGAACCTCATCCCGCTCGCTCCCAACTCGCTCGCTGTCTCGACCGCCGGCGGCCAGGAGCACAAGTTCGTGCTCTATGGCCGGATGGCTTGGCGGAAGTCGATCGACGAGGCGCGCCTGCGCAGGCCTTGAGGCCGCACGTACGACAGGTGGGGAGCCAGTAGCCTCCCTCCGGCTCGCGCATCATCTTCTCTCCCGAGCGCTGGTGCCCGAATCGAGTTCGCGTCCCGATCCCGAGTCGCGGCTGTTCATTCGCGGCGACCTGAGTCTCTCGGGCATGCCTATCAAGCTCCCGGCGCTCGCGCAGCCGGGCACCGCGCATGGAGGAGTCGTGCCGGTTTGAGGAAGGCCCTCACCCCTTCCCCTCTCCCATCGGTCGTTTCACTCCCGGGGAGAGGGCTTCTCGTTCCTTTGCACGTGGATCCTGACATTCTTCGCATCGCAACCGTGGTGGACCGTGGATTGTTGTCGGCGGAACCCAACCTCTCCCAGGTTCGGGCGGACGCGAAGCGTTCGCCCGAACCGTCTGGGAGAGGTCGGCGGGCTTACGGCAGTAAGCCCGCCGGGTGAGGGCCTTCCCCCAATACGCTTTCGCTCCCACTCCGTCTCCGGCCTTCGTGAGAGCTCCTCGAAGCTGGCTCGGGCGGGGCCCCCAGGAGAGTGGGGCCCCCGGGCCTTCACGCGCCGTCTTGTAGTGGCCATCTCGCGAAGATTGTGAGAAGTGAACAGCAACTCAACGCGCTCGATTCTCGGTGGGAAGAGGAACCCATCGAAAGTTGGTGCGCCTGCGTGCCACTGCGACCATCGACAGGCGCCATCGCTCGCCAAGACCAGGGAGTCCCCAATGCTCAAGCTCGCTCTGCTCGGACTGCTCCTCGTACCCTGCATCGCTGTCGCTCAGACCGAAGGTCTTCCGTTGGAGATGCCAGAGACCAGGACTGCTCCAGACTCTCTTCCGCAGCGCCCGCCGCCTCAGCTCGGCGCGCCGGTCATCGCGCCGGCGCAGGTTGCGGTTCCCGCCCATCCGAACTGGTCGCTTGGCGTGGGCTTGAGCCTCGTCACCTCCGAGGAGAGGTTCTTCAGCATGAGCTACATGAGTGTAAGCTCCGGCGGATTGCCAAGGCTTGGGCTAAGCAGTGGCAGCCAGCCGGCGCCCGCCATTCAGGCGATCACCGCTCCTCGGATCTCCGTCCTCATTGAGCGCCGCGTCAGTCAGCCTCTCTTCCTGACGTTCCAGGCTTCCGCCAGCTACGGCGAGGGGAAAAACGAAGTGAGCCCGGAACTTACTGCTCATCAGCTCGAGCTCGATGGCGAGCTCGGCTTCCGGCATGTCCTGAACCCGCGCGGGCTCGTCGAGATCTCCTGGTTCGCCACTGCGGGCGTTCGCTACGCCAACGTCGAGAGCCGCTCCCTGGTCGGCGTCTACAACCAGAGCCCGCCATACGACGTGACGATGACCCTGCGAGTCTCGCGGGGTCACTCGTTCGCGGTGGGGGTCGTCGCGGGCTTGGCGGTCGAGCGCGAGCTCATCGAAGGCCTTGCCCTGCGCCTATCGGCGGGAATCCTCGGCGCCAGCTACGGGCTCTCTTCGTTCAACGACTGGACGAGTGCTGAGGCGGCTGATTACAGAGTGCACGAGTTCGACCTGGGTCTGCGTTTCATTCCGTCGCTCGCGCTGCGTTACGCCTTCTGAGGAGGGCATCGGGGAACCTGCCGGTCTTCCCTTCGGCATCCACCGGACGTCGACGGACCTCCTCCTGACCGTCGATCGAGCCCTTGCGATTCTCGGCGATGCCGTCGACCCGGCAAGGCGGAAGCGGCTTGTCCGCCAGCTTTTCGGACGTGCGCTGAAGGGGCTCTTCGCCTTGGTGCGCCCCGGTTCCTAGCTTGTGGCAGCGAGTGACCTCTCCTTCGCCACCATGCGCCTGACACATCCTGATCCCGCGCCGCGGCAGCTCGACGACGTCCTTCCGACCCGGAAGCTGGTGTTGATCGGGGTGGTGACGCTGCTGATCTTCGGCGTGGGAGTGCTCTGGTCCTGGTGGATCTGGGCCCGGGGCGGGGAAGGGGACTCGGCGATGGGGCCCGGGCGGATCCCTCGCGGCCTCGGCCGACCGGAGATCGGCTTGGTGTTCCAGCAGACCTTCGATCAGCTCCCCGGCGGCCAGGCACTGCGCGAGCAGGCCGAGCATCAGCTGCGGACCTATGGCTGGGTCGATCGCAAGAAGGAGCTCGTTCACGTCCCGATTGGCGTGGCCATCGATCGGTATCTGGAGGCCCGCCCCCAATGACGTTGGGCCGAAATAGGCGCGGCCCGCGGGCTCTTGTAGCAGCGGCCGCGGCGGGATGGCTTCTTCTGGGGCTGATGAGCGCCCGCAGCGCCTTCGCCTTTCCCGGCGCTCCTGGCGGCGGCGCGAGCGATGAGCTCACCAAGTCTCCTGGTGGCCCCGTCCCGCGAGCGCTGCAGGAGGTAGGAATCGAAGAGCGGCTGGGTCAGAAGATCCCTGGCGACGTCACTTTCCAAGATCCCCAGGGGCGTCCCGTTCGGCTCGCCGACCGGCTGGGGCGTGGCAAGCCCATCGTGCTCACGCTCGTCTACTACGACTGCCCCATGCTCTGTGGCCAGTTGCTGGGCGGCCTGACGGCCGGCTTGCGCGAGACAGGCCTGCTCCTCGGCCGGGACTACGAGGCGCTGACTGTCAGCTTCAATCCCCGCGAGACCAGTGCCTTGGCCAGCGCGCGCCAAGGGCACTTCCTGCAGGCCCTCGGGCGACCGGAAGCGCGGGAAGCCTGGCCGTTCCTGGTCGGCCAGCCGCAGGACATCGACCGTCTCGCCGAGAGCGTCGGCTTCCGCTATCGCTGGGACGCGGGCACGCGGCAGTACGCGCACGTGGCGCTGGCCTTCGTGGTCGCGCCCGATGGCACGATCTCCCGCTACCTGTATGGCGTGCGCTTTCCGGAGCGCGACTTGCGTCTGGCGCTGGTGGAGGCAGGGGACGGCAAGGTCGGCACCACGGTCGATCGAGTGCTGCTCAAGTGCTTCCGCTGGGACCCGGCGAGCCGTCGCTACGCCCTGTTCGTCAGCACCTATCTGCGGGTAGGCGGGTTGCTCGTTTTCCTTGGCCTCTCCACCCTTCTCGTGACGCTGGTGCGGCGAGAGCGGCGGAGGGGAGCGGGGGGATGAACGAGTTCCTGCGGCGGGTGCTGTTCCTCCCGGAGCAGGCCTCCACCTTCGCCAAGCGCGTCGACCTCCTCCACTACTTCGTCATCCTCACCACCTTCGCCGCCGCGACCCTGATCTTCCTGACGGCGGTGTGGTTCGTGGTGCGCTACCGGCGTCGTCGCGGCGAGCGCACCAGCGCCCGCTTTGCCTCGCCGCCGTGGCTCGAGGCGCTGATCGTCGGGGTCCCGCTGACGCTGTTCCTGGTCTGGTTCGGCATCGGCTACGCCGACTACGTCTGGCTGCGCACGCCGCCGAAGGGAGCGATGGACGTCTACGTCATGGGCAAGCAGTGGATGTGGAAGTTCGCCTACCCCGGAGGGCCCAACGGCCTCGATCGCCTGGTGGTGCCCGAGGGGCGCCCGGTGCGGCTGCTGCTCACCTCGCGCGACGTCATCCACTCCTTCTTCGTGCCCGCCTTCCGCATCAAGCAGGACGCGTTGCCGGGGCGCTACAGCGAAACCTTCTTCACGGCCACGCGGCGGGGAAGCTTCCCGGCCTTTTGTGCCGAGTACTGCGGCACAGCGCATTCGATGATGCGCGCCGAGGTGCTGGTCCTGGCCGCGGCCGAGTTCGATGCCTGGCTCGCGAGCCAGCGCCGGGGCCTACAGGAGCGGCAGGACCTCGGTCAGGCGAGCCTGAGTCCAGGGAGCCTGACCGAGGAGGGGCGCCTGGCTGCGGTGCGCCACGAGTGCCTCAAGTGCCACAGCATCGACGGCACTGCGCACATCGGGCCGACCTGGCGCGACCTGTATCGGCGCCCCCAGAGGCTGGAGTCGGGGCAGACGGTGGTGGCCGACGAGGGCTACCTGACCGAGTCGATGATGGATCCGCTCGCCAAGGTCGTCGCCGGCTACTCGCCGGTGATGCCCACCTATCAGGGTCAGCTCAGCGGGCCGGAGGCAGCGGCGATCGTCGAGTACATCCGCTCTCTCTCCTCGGCCGGACCGCCGCCGGCCATGCGCCAGGAAGCCCCGGGACCCGCCTATGAGCCCATCCCCACTCAACGTTGAGGCCTCGGCACCGCTGCCGGCGGTGACCTACTTGAACGCCGAGAGTGGCCTGCGCTCGTGGCTGCTCACGCGCGATCACAAGCGCATCGCCGTGATGTTCATGGTGCTCATCTTCCTCGCCTTCTTCCTGGGCGGGGTCCTGGCTCTGCTCATCCGTCTCAAGCTGCTCTTCCCCGGCCCAGCGGTCATGGAGGCGATGACCTACAACCGCTATTTCACCCTGCACGGGGTGATCATGGTCTGGCTGTTCATGATTCCCGTCATCCCCTCCGTCTTCGGCAACTTCCTGCTGCCGCTGATGCTGGGGGCCAAGGACGTGGCCTTCCCGCGCCGGAACCTGCTCTCGCTGTACGTGGATGCGCTGGGGGCGGCGGTCACGCTGTGGGGGATGCTGCAGGGCGGGGCGGACACCGGCTGGACCTTCTACACCCCCTACTCGACGACGACCCCCACCCAGGTCCTGCCGGTGCTGGTCGGCGTCTTCATCATCGGCTTCTCGAGCATCATCACCGGGCTCAACTTCATCGTCACGACCCACACCATGCGTGCGCCCGGGCTGACCTGGATGCGCTTGCCGCTGTTCGTCTGGTCCATCTACGGCACCAGCGTCATCCAGGTGCTGGCCACGCCGGTGCTGGGGCTGGTGCTCTCCTTGGTGGCGGTGGAGCACACCCTGGGCTTCGGGCTCTTCGACCCCGCGGTGGGCGGCGACCCGGTGCTCTTCCAGCACCTGTTCTGGTTCTACTCGCACCCTGCGGTCTACATCATGGTGCTGCCGGCCTTCGGGGTGATGAGCGAGGTGGTGTGCGGCCTGGCCCGCAAGAACCCGTTCAACTACAAGGCCATCGCCTACAGCTCCCTCGGCATCGCCTTCGTCGGCTTCTTCACCTGGGGCCACCACATGTTCGTCTCCGGGCAGTCGACCTTCGACTCGAACGTGTTCGGCGCGCTCTCGATGTTCGTGGCGATCTTCTCGGCCATCAAGGTGTTCGCGTGGACGGCGACGCTCTACAGGGGCTCGATCCACTTCAACACCC
>JACRCT010000222.1 GCA_016218885.1 Deltaproteobacteria bacterium
ATCGTGAAGCCCGAGGAGGAGGTGGTGGAGGGGGAGGTCGATGACGGCGGGGCGAGGCATTGACGCCGCCGCGCCTTGGCTGCCGGGCGGGGTGCACTCTTCGCCGCGGCCGCGAGTCGGCCACAGTGAGAAGCGTGGCGTCCGCGCCGGGCTCCTCCGACAAGCGGAAGCCCTGGGCGATCAGGGCCCGCTCCAGCAACGAGCGGACGTCGCATCTCGTCGCCTCGTGTTCAGGCGAGCTCAAGGCGCGGTCGAGGGCGAATCGGCCGGACGGGCGAGTCGAAACGGCTCTGAAGCAGCGGGTGTCTCAGAGCCATCTGCGTGCAAGGCTGCGACCCCCACGAAGACGTCGCCTCCAGTCCAGGGGAAGGTCCAGCCAACGCAATCGAGGTGACCCAGCTTCACGAGTGTCTTCCCTCCCTGGCGGAACGCCGGAAGCACGAGAGCCTCGCGCCTTCGCTGGTGGTAGTCCTCGGCCGTCTTCGCCCACTCGAGTCGGAACGCGGGTGCGTCGACGGTCAGAAGTAGGTTCCGCGTCTGCTGGAACGAGCAGGTCCACTTGCTCTCCTCGGCGTCCATTCCTGCGATGCCTACGCTCGAGACCGGTCGCCGTTCCGCCAACGGTCCAATGCGAAACCTCGCAGTGGCGAGATTCATCTTGAGCGGGAAGGTGGCTTTCGGCGGGTCCGATCGGGCTGAAGAAAGCGTTCCGACGAACGCCTCGGTCTCTGCTTGGGACACCTCGACGCTCGCCGAGATCGCGAAATCGGCGGCGCTCGCCACGGCAATCCGGAACACGCGATACGCCGAGTAGTCCGACACCTCCGTCGCGATCGCAGCGACCACCTTGCCGTCGGCGGTCCGAGCATCCAGCCGCAATACGCCGCTCTTGATCGGAGAGAACAGGTAGAGCGTTGGACTCGGGCCGAGGGTGGTTCCTTCAGGCGCGAAGAACGCTCGCGGCAAGCAGGAAGCAACCGCAGGACGCTCTGCGCTCGCCAGCAATGCCCCCAGAACAACGAGACATGCCCGCAGCCACTTGCGCGCCAGGCAAGCGCTGGCGGACGGCGCCATGGGCTCAGGTCCGATGTTCACGACTGCATCCATCGCGCTCCCTGGGCGAGCTTCTCACCGAGCGACAACAGGGCTTCCCCGAGGTGGATTCCCTGGACGGGTCTTGTGCCAACTTGACGATGAGGTCGGCGACGCTCTTCCTCGAGGCTATCCCTGATCAGCGCGGCGGCCCCCAAGCCTTGTCGTCCACCGCGATGAGCCGCAGCTCGCTGGTGTAGGGCCCTCCGCGCCGATCGCGCAGCCAGACCTGATCCGGCGCGGGCAGCATCTCGGTCAGCGCCAACGTCGGCGCGGCGCGGGCGGCCTTGGCGAGCAGGTCCACCAACACAGGGCTCTCGAGATCGACGAAGAAGGGCTTGGTCTCGGCGGGGCTCTTGGCGAAGACGAAGCGGGGCAGGCGCTGCTCTCGGCGCCAGCGCCGGGCACCCAGGAACCGGTCGCGGCGATGCCGGAAGGTGGCGAATTCCAGCGCTTCGGTGGCGAAGCACCAGCGGGCGCGCCGCACCACGAGCCGATCGAGCGTCAGTCGCGGCAGCGAGCCCTCCGAGTCGAAGGGCGCGAAGCGAGGGGCGGCGAGAACCCGCAGGGTGCGGTCGAAGACCTCCACCAGATCGAAGGAGTAGCGGCCATCGCGGGACAACACGCGCAACGACTCGCCCCCATCGGGCTCGGCGACGAGCTCGCCCGCACTCACCACCGAACCGGGCCCGCGAGGAGACCCGAAGCGGCCGCCGAGATCGAGGTGCAGGTGCTCCTGGGCCAACCGCGAGTCCAGCGTCGAGCGCGCGAACGCCTCGTTGGGGATCGAGCCGATGCCGCGCTGCGGGTGATCCCTCTTCCACGCCGCCCGCAGGACCTCCACCCGGTCGCAGGGCTCGAGCACCGACAGCGTGGTGTAGGTGTTGACCCCGGCGTGGATCTCGCCGAGCACGAGCTCGAGCTCGCCTCGCGCCATCGCCTCGGCGCTGGATGCGGCCACGAGCACGTCGGGCGCGTGATGCCGCGCGCTGGGCCACCCCGGCGCCGCAGCCTCGAAGGCTCGCGCCACCCCCGCGGCGAGGTCGCTGCTGCTCAGCCGGATGACCTGCCCCTCCTCGGCCGCCGGCGCCTCGAGAAGCGCATCCCACCGGCTCCTGAGCTCCTCGGCCACCGCGTCGAGGATGGACGGCTGCTCGTAGAGAGCCCCAGAGAGCTCCTTCCACAATGCCGCCAGGGGAACCCGAGCACCCGCCTGGGATGCGAGGCGGGCGTGAGCGGCCCGCGCGGCCTCCCGGAAACGCCGGGCGATCTCCCAGGTGAACCAACGCGCGCTCTCGAGCAGCAACGAGAGCGGCGCCGCGAGCTGCTCCCGAAGCGCCTGCCCGAGGTCCATCTCAAGCGGGCGCAGGACATCGTGGTAGACGAGGGTGCGGCCGGCGTAGGTCTGGCCGTGGCCCCGTGTCGATGCGGCGCGGGCGTGGGTGACGAAGACCTGCTCCAGATGCTCGAGGGCAGGGCCGAGCTTCGCGGCATCACCGCACGCCGCAGCGACTTCACGCTTGGCGCCCAGCACCTCCTCCAGAGCAGCGTTGCCCTCCCCCACCAGCGTTCGAAGCTGCCGCTCGGGCTCACCCTCGATGGCCACCGGGATCTCCCAGGTGAGCCACCCGCGCTCGAGAGCAGAGCGCAGGCGCACCTCACCGTCCCCTACCCCGCTCTCCTGCAGGACCTGTTGCGCCGGGCGAACCCCGTCGCAACGCGTGAGCAGCGCGAGGTCGGCTTCCTCCAATGCGACAGGGCCGTCGTCCAGCCCCAGGAGCGAGTCGCCCGAAAGCCAGAGATCGGCGCGGAGCCTGGGAGGAGCGCGACGACGGATCGCGGGATCGTCCACCAGCGCGTCGGCCAGCGCGGCCACAGCCCAAGGCTCGAAGGCGACCACCCGCCTCTCGTCGCCACTGGGTTCGCGCACGGCGATTGCCGGTCCACCGTCGGCGAAGCGCGCCCAGGCGGACGGACCGAAGAAGCCGATCATGTCGTTCTTGGTGCAGTAGCGCTGCAGGTAGCTCGCCACCAGCAGCTGCTTCTTGCGCGTGCGCGAGTCGCTCGACCCCGGAGAAGCCTGCGCCAGGACGTCCAGCCCGTCGCGCACCGCAGCCCGGTTCTGCCAGAGGACGGCTTCGCGGAAGTCGGGCGCCTTCGCCGCCGCGCGCAGGACCTCATCGAGCTCGAGCTCGGCCGCGGCCCATCGCTGCTCGAAGGCTGCCATCCGCTCCCGGTAGCTCGCGAGCGCCGCTCCGAGCTTCGCCAGCTCGGGCGTCGCGGCGATCGAGGCAGCTGGCGGATGAGGGTCGAGCTGCCCCTTGCGCAACCCCTTGAGCACGCGGGCCCAGGCGTGACGCTCGTCGCCTGTCGTCGAGGCATGGCCCCTCTGCGCCGCGGCGATCGCCGGATCGAGCGCGTCCTCGGCGGCAGCCTCCGCGTCCAGCAGGGCTTCCGCTGCCAGCGTGGCCTGGGGCGAAGCGAGGGCGAGGGCCCGCCCGAGCTCGAAGCCCGCGCCGCGCACCAGGACGTCTCGCCACAGGCACCAGCCGCCGGCAAGCAGGACGTGTCGGACCTCGTCCCCCATGGCGACTGCCTCCCGCTCCGGCGTCAGGCCGAGTAGACCATCGTCAGGCCCATCCCGCGCGGCGGCGGCGAGAGCACCAGGCCGTCGGCGTCAGGCGCGTAGCGGGCGATGGCCCCCGCGTAGCGCCCCTCGACCACGAAGGGCGAGAGCTCCACCCGCACCGGAATCCACTCGATCGACTTGCCCCGGTAGATGACCGGCATGGTGGTCCTGGGTAGCGGCACGTACTCCTGGATGACGTAGTCCGCGCCCTCCGTCGCCACCTTCAGCGTCTTGTCCCAGGTCTTGGCGTCGGTGGAGATGCCGATGCGCGTGTCCTTGCCGTCGAAGGAGCGCTTGAGCACATAGCGCTCGCGGTGGCGGCGGTATTCGGGGGCGAACTCCGGGTGCGGAAAGCCGGTCTCGATGAGCTCGGAGCGATAACCGCCCGGGCCGCGCACCGGCCAGCCCGGGAGCGTGGAGAGGAAGGGGATGGTGCCCTTGTCCATCGCCAGCGAGGCCAGCGGCTTGACCAGCCGCGCGCGCCCGACCTTGGGGCCACGCAGGTGCGCGAGGTCGCCCAGCAGCCGCTCCGGCTCGTCCATGAACGAGGTGCCGATGGTGATCATCGCCACAAGGTCCACCTCGCGCCGGCCGCCGCGCAGGCGCACCGCTCCTCCCCGACCGACCACCAGGTCCTGCTCGGTCACGAGCCGGCTGTCGATTCCCGCCACGCCGAGCATGCGCACCGCGTTCTCGAGACACTGGATCACGCGC
>JACRCT010000223.1 GCA_016218885.1 Deltaproteobacteria bacterium
GCAGCCTGCTGGAGCGGGCCCTCGCCGACGCCCAGGAACAGTCGGATCAGCTCACCGTCGCGGAGGCCACCGTGTACCTGGGGGCCTGCCTGTCCATGCTGGGCGAGGCCACCGAGGGTGCAGCCCTGTGCGCCGAGGGGGCGCGGCTCGCCCAGCAGTCGGGCCTGCGCGAGGCGGAGATGGCCGCTCACCTCCACCTGTGGGGCATGGCCCTGGCCCGTGGGGACGCCGACGCGGCCCGGTCGTGCGCCGACCGCTGCCAGGCCGAGCAGCAGGATTACGTCGTCCCGCTGTTCCGCAACGCCTACCAGGAGCTCTGCGCGCGCCACGCCGCAGTCGGTGCCGCGCCCGAGCAGCCTCATTGACGGTGCTGCAGGCGCGGCCTGCAGCGCAGGCACGTGCCAGCCTGGTGCCCGCGTGCCGAGCGGCCGTGAACCGTTCAGGCTAGTTGGTGCACCAGGTCGTGATGGCCAGCGAAGCCGGGGCCAGGCTCACATCGACATCCGCACTGCTCGCAGCGCTGGTCACGGAGGTGGCGGTCACCGGCGTGACGTTCAAGACGCTCGTCGCAGCCGGGGCGAGGTAGATCCCCGTGGCGCTCGTGCGCAGCGGATAGCAGGTGTTCGAGATCTCGCCGTCCGCGCCGAGGTGGCCGACCCACGCGCGTCCTTGCGATGCTCCCCCGAGGAGCGCCAGCCCGTCGTCCGCCAGCGAGAGGATTCGGGCCGCGTCGAACATGCTGCCTGACGCCCCTCCGAAGTCGGACTCCCATTCCAGCTGACCCTCGCCGGAAAGCCGCGCCACGATCACGGCTCCGTAGGTCGGAGAGTCCGAGTTGGCCACAAGCACGAAGTCCCCCGCAGCGGTCTGCTTGACCCCGCGGACGGCGATCGTCTGGTGCTGGTTCGGCGAGCGGACGAGGGCGCGCTGCAAGACCAGCGCGCCCGTCGCATCGAGCTGCACGAGGACCTTCTGGAACGGCGCCTGCTCCACGTGCTGGAGCACAGCAACCGCGCCCCCGTCCGCGGTGTGGGCGAGCGCGCTCACCTGCCAGTGGTCGGGGCCGAGATTGCGCTGCCACGCGAGGGCGCCGCTCCCATCCACCTTGAGTATCTGAGTGACTGAAGAGGCGATCCCTGCGACGACGACACTTCCATCGGGATACACGTCGCTCGCGACCATGGCTGTGAGCGTCGGATCTCCATAGGCCGTTTGGGAGACCACGGCGCCGGCGTCATCGAGCCTGACGATCCAGTAGGCGCCCTCGAACACGCCGGCGGCCAGGTATCCGCCTGACGGGAGAGGGGACGCGTCGTAGAAGGTGCTCTCGCCGGTGCTGCCGTACCCCTTGCTCCAGAGAGCCTCGCCGTCGCCGTTCAGCCTCACCACCCACGCTTGTTTCAGACCCGTTTCGCTCTTGGCGTACCCAGCCACGATGAATCCGCCGTCCGAGGTGATGCGGACCGAGTGCGCGTGCTCATACCCTGGCCGCGCGTAGACCTTCTGCCAGACGCTCTGCCCCTCCGCGTCGAGCTTCACGAGGAACATGTCGTAGAGCGTTGTGCTGCCCGAGTATCCATCGCCCGCAACGATGAATCCGCCGTCTTCGGTCGCCGCGATGGCGTAGCCCACCGGATTCGTGAAGGCGGCTCCCGCGGAGCCGAGGAAGCGCCACCATGACGTCGGCTGCGCGGTCATTGTGAACGTCGCAGTGCAGGTCACGGGGCACGACAGAAGCGAGATCGCGGTGACGGGCTCGGGGCCGGAGCACTCGCCTTGCGGGCTGCTCCAGCCCACGAAGCGCGAGCCTCCCGCCGGTGTGGCCGTCACGTCCACTTCCGTTTGAGCCCCGGGGAAGGCGGCCGCGCACGACGCGGGACAGTCGATGCCAGGAGGCGTGCTCGTCACGTGGCCGGCGCCATCACCTTCAATGGCAATCGTCACCGCGCAGGTTGGCCCGCCACTGTCCGCCGAGCCGACGTCGGCCGCGGCGGCGTCAGGGCGCGCCGCATCCGGTCCTCCCGCGTCCAGCTCCGCGTGGCCGACGTCCGGTTCCCCCGCCGCGTCCGGCCCGGAAGGCTCAGCATCAGGACTGGCCATTGCAGCGTCGGGTCCGGCCAATGCGGAGTCGGACGCCTGCGCGGCGTCCTGCGCGGCCGGGTCAACAGCGGCGGCGTCCGGCTGCGCGCTTACGACCTCGTCACAGCTGCAACCACCGACCACCAGCGCCGAAAGAATCGCACCGAGAAAGAGCTTCATGAATGCCTCCGCAGGGCAAGGGCAAGGACGAAAAGGTGGCCGTCGCCCGTTCGAGCTCGAATAGAGAAAGGCGATTGGCCTGCACTCGCTCCCCGCGCCAGCGCGGCCCTTCGCCCCGGTGAGCGCGAGCAGGGTAGCCCCGCTTGCCGAGGCACCGCAACGGGCGTGAGGCGGCGGATAGGAAGGGCGATGCAGCCCTAGGTGCGCCGGCCGAGTGCTGGAAGCTCGCCCTCAAGGCGAGCGTGAAGGCCGTCCTTGTGTGACGGTGCCACGGAGGCGGGCGGTGGCCGGCTCGCGATCCCGCCGGGGACTAGCAAGATGTCCGGCTAGTCCCGACTAGCAAGATGTCCGGCTAGTCCCGACTAGCAAGATGTCCGGCTAGTCCCGGCGCGCGTGCCGGGGGGTGCCTGCACGGGTCTGGGGGCCTGTCGGCAGGACGAGCCAGAAGCAGCTTTGTGCCATCGACCGATAGGGCGGAGCCCATGCAGCAATCGAGGCAAGGTGCTCGTACCGGTTAGCGCTCTTCAGAGCGCTTCGTAGAGGTAGCCGCGGGCTTTAGCCCGCGGTTATCGCGAGCATGCCCGCCGCACCCGAGTAGAAGGCGAGCCGCAACATGAGACCGCCCGAATCGAGAATCTGCGCTCGATGTGCTCGAGGAGGTCTCGAGGCGCGTTACGCGAGCGGTGGCGCCAAGCATGAGTGCCCTGCGCCGGACGGACGCGCGCCTTGCCCGGCTGAGGGTGCTTATTGGCCTGGCACACGATCGCCAGTACCTCGATCACCGAGCGGGTCGCGAGCTTTGGCGCGCTGGTGGCCGCCGCCCGGCGGGCAGCATGCGGCCATCAGCGCACTCGGGACGTCGCCGACTTCCTTCTGGCACTCGAGCCCCCGGGGCTGTGCGCCGGTGGCTGCTTCCGCTACATGGACGATGTGCTGGTCTTCGAAGCGAAGCGCGCGCTCTGGGGCATCCGTAGGCCGGCGGAGGAGCTGGTGCGCATGTGTCTCGACGATCGAGATCAAGGAGAAGGCGACCACTGACCTCTCCCGCGCAGCTCATCTCGCCGCCCGAGCCGCGTCCTTGTCGACCGTTATCGTTAGGGTTCACCTTGAACTGCGCCGTGGCCTCGTGACTCGCCTTCAATCTCGGGGCGGCTCAAATGCTCGCGATCACCGCGGGCTCAAGCTGGCTTCCATGAGAAGGCCCCTCCGTGTCAAGCAGGGACCCTGCGGTCGTGGTGACTCGGTTTCCCGAGCGAGCGCCCCACCGGGGGTCTGGGGGCCCACGCGGCCCCCAGCGGGTATGGGCGGAGCCCATATAGGCCCTCA
>JACRCT010000224.1 GCA_016218885.1 Deltaproteobacteria bacterium
AGGAGGGTGGACTTGCCGGCGTTGGTGTAGCCGACGATGGAGATGATGGGCAGGCCGTTGCGGTTGCGGGCGCGGCGCCGCACCTCGCGCTCGGAGGCCACCCGCTCGATCTTCTTCTCCAGCCAGCTGATGCGGTCGCGCACGCGCCGCTTGTCGATCTCCAGCTTGGTCTCGCCGGGGCCGCGCCCGCCGATGCCGCCGGTGAGCCGGCTGAGCGAGTCGTCGCGCGCCGACAGCCGGGGCAGCAGGTACTTGAGCTGGGCGAGCTCGACCTGGAGCTTGCCGTCGGCGCTCTGGGCCCGCTGGGCGAAGATGTCGAGGATGAGCTGGGTGCGGTCGATGATCTTCAGGCTCGTCTCCTCGCCGATGTGCCGGGCCTGCGAGGGCGAGAGATCGGTGTCGAAGATGATCATCGAGGCCATCAGCTGCATCGAGCGCAACACCAGGTCCTGCAGCTTGCCCCTGCCGATGAGGTACTTGGGGTCGACGTCGCGGCGCCCCTGCACGATGGCGTCGAGGATCTGGACCCCGGCCGAGCGCGCCAGCTCCTTGAGCTCGCTCATCGAGTCCTCTGCCGCCCTGCGCCCCTGGGAGCTCATGCCGACCAGGATGACCCGCTCGGTGCCGAAGGTCTTGCGCACTGCCGCGGCGCGCGAGAACTCGTCCTCGAGCCCCGCGAGCAGACCCTCGACGCCCACGTCGGCGTCATGCACCTGCCGCAGCCGCTCCACGTGCCACAGCTCGCCCTTGGGGTTCTCGGCCACCAGGTGCGCCCAGTCGACGGCGCCCGGCAGCCCGTCGGGGAGCACGGCGACGGCGGCCACCAGGTCGAGCCGCAGCAGCGCGAGGTCGGTGAGGTCGTCGCGGGTGAGGGGCTCGCCGTTCAAGTGGGTGTGCACCAGGCGCAGGCCGCGCAGGCGGACCTGCCCGGCGCGGGCGCGGCCGATCTCGGGCAGCTCGAGGCGGGTGGCGTCGCCGACGATGACCGCCTCGACGTCGCCCTTGCGATCGAGCAGCACCCCGACCTGGCGATGGGTCTCCTGCGAAAGCTCGGTGAGGTGGCGGGCGAGCTCAGGCGAGACGATCTCGCCACGGCCGACGCGGCGGCGGTAGGTGTGCCTGAGCTTCTGGAGCTGGCTCTGCTTGAGTCCGAGGGTGTTGCCGAAGACGTCGCGCTGGATGGCGTGCTTCCTTTCCAAGATGGAGCCCCGCGGCTCCTTGCGAAGCGACCGGAGTATAGGGTCCGCCTCATGGGGCTACAACGCCCCGCCTCGCCAGCGGATTTCGCCGCGGGATGATGGGCAGGCCCCCGGCGCGTTTGAATCATTCCGAGAAGGCCTAGGGGTGCGCTACAGTGCCGCGCCACTGTCGGCCTGGCGCCTGGACGAGAAGCAGGCAGCCTGGCAATGCGTTCGAGAAGGAGCCCAATGGCAAAGCCGCGTTCCGCCCCCCGCACCTCGACCCGTACCAAGAAGTCGCCGGCCAAGGCCCCGAAGGCCTCCACCAAGGCCTCCAAGCCCGCCCCCCGCGGTCCGGACCACGGCCCCTCGCGCGAAGCCGCGATCCAGGTGGCCCGCTGGGCGCTCGACAAGAAGGCGCTCGACGTGGTGGTCCTGGACGTCCGCGGGCTGTCCTCGTACGCCGACTACATCGTGCTGGCCACCGCTGAGAGCGAGCCGCAGCTCAACGCCATCGCCGACCGCGCCGAGGAGGGGATGAAGGAGCGCGGCGAGCGTCCTCTGGGCATCGAGGGAGCCGGCGCCGGCCGCTGGCTGCTGCTCGACTTCGGAGACGTGGTCCTCCACGCCTTCTACCAAGACGCACGCGAGTTCTACGACCTGGAAGGCCTGTGGGCTGACGCGCCGCGGGTGCCGGTGGTCGACAAGCCCTAGCCCGGCCGAGCCGAAGCCAACGAGGGTGTCGGCGGCGGCTGCAGGCTCCAGACCCCAGCCTTCAGGTCAAGCTTTCCGCAGTGGCTCAACCTGGGGCCTGCGGTCTGAAGCCTGAAGCCTTTGCCATCTCAGGAGCGCAGCGCCAGCCACGCCACCATCACCGCGAGTCCGATCAGCGCCACGCCGGCCACGAAGGCAGGCCAGCGCGGCTTCACCCGCAGCGCGAAGCTGCGCACCGACACCTCTTCCCCCGGATCCTGGGAGGGACGGAGCAGCGGCTCCGTGTCGTCGCTGTGCTTCGGCCCCCGCTCGCTCACCGTCTGCGAGCCTGTGCGAGCGAAGGCGGACTCTGCAGGAGCGGGCGAGCGCGCCCGCCGGCCGTCGTCCGAGTCGGCGCCGAGGCTGGCTTCGACAAGCTTCGGCATCGGCCGGGCGGGGTCGGTCGGAACGAGATCGCCCCCCACCTGCTCGTGCTCGCCCAGTGTCGCCGCGGCTGCGGATGGCACTTGCGGGGAGTGCCCCGGCGGCGCGCTGGCGGCCGGCACGCGCAGGGCGCCTCTCTCCGGGCTCTCCTGAACGAGGGCGAACGCGGCAGGAAGAGTGGCCACGAGCTCCGGGCCGCCGACCTTGATGCCTGGCGCCTCCGGCCAAGCCGCCGCGAGCGCCGCCCCGAGCTCCTCTGCCGTCTGGAAGCGGTCGGACCTCTTCTTGGCGAGCGCCTGGTCCACCACCGCGGCCACCGCGGCGGGCAGCGCCGGGGAGAGGGCGCGGATGTCGGGCGGAGGCTGCTCGACCTGCTGGCGCATGACGACGATGGGATCTCCGCTGAAAGGCGGCCGCAGCGCGATGGACTCGAAGAGCAGTATCCCGAGCGCGTAGAGGTCGGCCCGGCAGTCGAGGTCGGGCGCCCCGAGGGCCTGCTCGGGAGCGATGTAGGTGGGGGTCCCCAGCAGCACGCCGTTGCCGGTGATCCGCGCAGCGTTGGGGTCCTTGAGCACCCCGAAGTCGAGCAGCGTCACGTGTCCGTCGGTGCCCACGAAGACGTTGCCCGGCTTCACGTCGCGGTGGATGCATCCCTTGGAGTGGATGAACCCCAGACCGGCGCAGAGCTGGCGGAACAGCGGGAGGATCTCGGAGCGGATGAGCCTGCGACCCTCGGCCTGGCGGGCCCGCAGCAGCGAGGAGAGCGTCTGCCCCTCGAGCGCCTTCATCACGATGAAGGGCCGCCCGCGATGCCGGCCCACGGCGTAGACGGGGACGATGTTGACGTGCTCAAGCTGGGCGGTGGCGCGCGCCTCGCGCTCGAAGCGGGTCACGAATTCGGCGTCATTGCACAGCTGCGCAGACAGGACCTTGATCGCCACCTTGCGGTCGAGCGCGACGTCGCGCGCCAGGAAGACGGCCCCCATGCCCCCGGCGCCGAGCTTGCCTTCGAGTCGCCACTTGCCGTCGAGGACCTCCCCGAC
>JACRCT010000225.1 GCA_016218885.1 Deltaproteobacteria bacterium
AGGTCCGCCAGGTACTCGTCGTTGTTCTCCTTGTCGGCGTTGAAGGTGGCGTTGGTCCAGCTCGAGGCCCAGCCGGGGTCGCTGGAGCCGTCGGAGCCCAAAGGTCCGTAGCCGACCTGCCCCTCGATCGTTGCGCGCGCCCCCGCCTGCTCGGTCTCACCGGCGACGAACACCTGACCGAAGACCGTCACCTTGGCGCCGAGCGCCATCGTGGCGCTGGGCGGGAACTGCAGGGTGCACCAGCCGACCGCCGGTCCGCCGCCACCGTCGGTCACTGCCGGACCGGTATCGGCGCCCGGGCCCGTGTCCTCGCCGACGATGATCTCCTCGGCATCCGGGCGGCTCGCGTCGCGCTTGGAGGTCGGCGACGCGTCGGGGCCAGCTTCCTCGCCGGGACAACCTGCCGCCAGCAGCAACCCGAGAACCAGTGCGCCTTGCTTGAGCATGGTCGTCCTCCTGGAAAGACTCCGACAGGTCTTGCTTGCGGTTCTCAGGGCCGTACGTTCCAGGCCACCTTGGCGCGCACGGGGCCTTCGCCCTTGGGCACCACCAGGGAGCGGTTGTCGCCGTCTTCCCACACCGCCTGTCCGGCTGCGCTCCGCACCACCAGCTTGAAGTCATAGATGCCGCCCACCGGAAGCTGGGCCCGCGCCATGCCGCCCTCGACGGGGAGGCCCTGCGCCGGATTCCACGAGCCCATTTCCGGGGCCGCGCCGACGAGGAGGACCCCATCGCCCTGCTGGGCCGGAGCGCCGGATGCCTCGATCTCCACCACGCGCTTCTGCTCGCCGCGGCGCCACTGCGCCTGGGCACGCTCGGCGATCCGCGCGAAGCCGCCCGTCTCCGGCGAAGTCACCAGCGCGACCAGCACCGACTTGCCAGCGACCTCCAGCACGCGCCCCTCGATGGGACGATCCGCCAGGGGCTCGCGTGCCGCGCCCGCCAGCTCCTTGGGGATCGTGATCCTGACCGGCGAGGAGCGTTGGTTGACGGCGATGATGGCCGCCTCATCGGGGGCGATGCGGGCGTACGCGAAGGTCCCCTCGTCCGCCTCGAGGAGCCACGGCGCCCCGCTCCACAGGGCCGGGTGCTCGCGGCGCAGCTTCAGGAGGCGAGCGATATGGTCGCGCAGCGGCTGCGTGTCGAAGCGCATGTCGCCGCGATTGTCAGGCTCCTTGGCGCCCTGCAGCGCCGACTCGATGCCCCAGGTCAGGGCGGGCGTGCCCCGGGCGGTGAGCTGCACCGTGAGCGCGCGCCGTACCCGGTCGAGGTCCCCACCGCAGTCGGTGGTCACGCGGGCCAGGTCGTGGTTGTCCAGGAGAGTGACCAGCGAGCCGGGATCCTCGTAGACGCGATCTCCCGAGAGCGCGGCGCCGATCTTGAGGGCGCTGCGCTCTCGGCAGAACACGTCGACGATGGCGAAGTAGAGGGGGAAGTCGAACATGGCCCCGAACTTCCCCTCGCGCTGGGTTCGGGCGAGCGTGGCAGCATCGCCGTCGAGCATCTCGCCCAAGAGGAGAAATTGGGGTCCGGCCTGCTGCCGCACCGCCTCGTTGTAGCGAGCCCAGAAGCCCAAGGGGACGTGCTTGACCGCGTCGAGCCGAAAGCCATCGGGCCGCACCTCCTCCACCCAGCGCAGGGAGGCCTGCAGCAGGTGGGCGTACACGTCCTCCCGCTCCTGGGCGAGGTCGGGCAGGCCGTGCACGTCGCGGCTCACCAGTTCCTCGGGGTCGCTCCAGTTGGTCAGCGCACCCTGGCGGTGGAACCAGTCGGGTCGCTCGCGGGTCAGCGGCGCGTCCATCGCCACGTGGTTGAGGACCACGTCGAGCATCAGCCGCATCCCGCGCTCGTGCAGCTCACCGGAGAGCTTGCGCAGCAGCGCCACGTCGCCGAAGCGTGGCTCAATGCGGGTCAGGTCCTCGGTCCAGTAGCCGTGGAAGGCGCCGTGGCCGAAGAACTTGTCGGTGCGCATCTGGAAGACCGGGGAGAGCCAGAGCGTGCCCACCCCCATCGCCTTGAGCTCGTCGAGGTGATCGAGGATGCCCTGCAGGTCGCCGCCGTGGAAGGCAGCGGGATCCTTGAGGTCGATCGCCCCGTCGTTCTTGGAGTCGCCGTTGGCGAAGCGGTCGACCATCACGAAGTAGATGGCCGACTGGCGGGGATCGGTGAAGCTGCTGCTCTCCGGGGGCTTGGCCCCCTCACTCGCCTCTCCTCCCAGGAAGTCATCGAGGAGCACCCCAAGCCGGTCCGCGATGCTGTTGGAGACCGAGCCCAGCGCGGCCTGCTCCTTCTCATGCTCGTAGTCCACGAAGGCAGACTGGTCCATCGAGAGGGTGAGCGGCTGAGTCGAGCCGTCCTTCTTGGCCGCACTCAACCGCGCGTACACCATCCAGCGATAGCGGCCATTGATCAGCGAGAAGTAGACCACCTTGGTCTCGACGAGAACCACCAGCGGTGCCCCTCCATTGGCGAGCTTCGCCAGGCGGCGATGAGTATCGCGGACCGGCTCGAACAGCTTGGCGTAGGAGTCGAAAGGCAGAACGCGAGCGTCCAGGTTCCTGGCGCTGAGCTGCTCGACGACTTTCTTTTTCAGCACCTCCGGGACGTCGGAGGCGCCCGCCGCGTGCTCGCCATCGAGAACGAAGGCGATGGCCACTGGAGTCTTGTCCGGCAGGCGGAGTACCGGTGGCTTGTGGACACAGCCGGAGGCTGCCAAGGCAAGCGAGACCCAGCCGAGGGCGAGCCACCAGGTGCGGAGGGGAGCGTCGTGGCGTTCTAGAACCATGCTTCGGCCTCGATGGCCAGCACGTGATGCCAGTGGCTCTCACTGCCGGTGAAGACGTTGTACTGGTCCAGGCTCTGGACGAAGGAGTTGCCGTAGGCCGCCTGCTGGCTGGAGTACTGCAGCCCATAGAGGATGCGCAGCGAGGGCCGATTGAAGACGCCCATGCCGTTGGGGTTGATCACGAAGCCTCCTTTGAGCTGCCAGGTATTGCGGGTGTCGCTGTCGCCGGTCTCCAGGCCCCGCGCATCGGGCGCCCCGTCGGTGTTCTGGAAGATCGAGTCGAAGTGCTCCCTGTACAGGTTGCCCTGGGTGCTCTTCTCCTGCGCCACGCTGGACTCGGCCAGCAGGTGCAGCGTCCGCGTGAGGTACAGCTGCAGGCGCAGCACCGTGGATAGGTACCAGCGGTTGTCGTCGCCGGGCGCAACCTCGTTCTTGTTGTTGTAGTTGCCGCCGTACATGACAGCCCAGACCGCATCGAGGCGCTCGGGAACCAGGCTGAGCTCCATCTCGTTGCCGATGACGTAGGAGTAGCGCTCGTCGGTCAAGTCGTGAATGAAGATCTCGTAGGCCTGCCCGCTGTAGGTCTCGCTGTAGGAGGTCAGCGGGTGCAGACGCTCCCAGTTTGCGTAGAGCTTGTTCCAACGAAGGGGCCCGAAGCCGCCGAAGCCGAGATAGCCAACAGCTTTGTACGATTGAGAGGAGGTCGACTCCGGATTCGGAAACTCCATCGACTGACCGGGGTGCTCCTCGAGCCAACGCTTGACCACCTCGCGCCGCAGGTAGTCCTCGTAGGCAATTCCCGGGGTTGAGTAAGGGGCGTTCTTATTGCCTTTGACCTCTGGCTCGTAGCGATACTCGCCGCCCACCCCGACCTCGAAATGCGGGACATGGAACTTCAGCCATCCACCCGCCGTGGGGATGGTCGAGTAGGTGAGCCCGCGCATTCCGAAGCCACTGTCCCCGACGCCGAGCCGGAGCTGCACGAACTCGGAGTCGTAGGTTGCAGACATGCCCACCGCGTCCCAGAACAGCATGGCGGGTCGGGCATCGTAGAGGCCCAGGTCGCCGGGGTA
>JACRCT010000226.1 GCA_016218885.1 Deltaproteobacteria bacterium
GAGGTGCTGCTCTCGGCCATCGACCCGGGCGGCACACCCGTGCTCCTGGCCGCGGTGCGCGACATCTCCGCGCGCAAGCGGGCCGAGAGCGCGCTCCAGGATGCCAAGGTGGCCGCCGAGGCCGCCAACCGAACCAAGAGCACCTTCCTGGCCAACATGAGCCACGAGCTGCGCACCCCGCTCAACGCCATCATCGGCTACGCGGAGATGCTCGCGGAGGAGGCCGAAGAGGATGGCCGCGCCGAGCCCGTGGCCGACCTCAAGAAGATCCACGCCGCCGCCAAGCACCTGCTGTCGCTCATCAACGACGTGCTCGACCTGTCGAAGATCGAGGCCGGCAAGGTAGAGGTCTTCCACGAGACGGTGGACGTGGCCGCGGTGGTCAAGGACGTCGCCGCCACGGTCGCGCCGTTGCTGGAGAAGAAGTCGAATGGCCTCGCTGTCGACTGCCCTGCTGCGCTGGGCACCATGCGCACCGACCTCACCCGCCTGCGCCAGTGCCTGTTCAACCTGATGAGCAACTCCGCCAAGTTCACCGAACACGGAACGGTGTCGCTGGCCGTGCGCCGCGAGGCCTCCCACGGGCGCGACTGGGTCTGCTTCGTGGTCAGCGACACCGGCATCGGCATGTCGCCAGAGCAGCTTTCCAAGCTGTTCCAACCCTTCACCCAGGCCGACGCCTCCACGACCCGCAGGTTCGGCGGCACGGGCCTGGGGCTGACCGTCACCCGGCACCTGAGCCGGCTCATGGGGGGCGACTGCACCGTCGTCAGCGAGCTGGGCAAGGGCTCCACTTTCACCCTCCGGCTGCCCGCCGAAGCCCAGGCAGAGCCGGCCCCCGCGGCCGCCGCGGCCCCGCGATCTCCGGCCGCCACCGGCCCCACCGTGCTCGTCATCGACGACGACCCGGCGGCGCGGGAGCTGCTGGAGCGCATGCTCGCGCGTGACGGGTACCGCGTGGTGTGCGCCGCCACCGGGAAGGAGGGGGTACGGCTCGCCGCGACCCTCGACCCGGCGATCATCACGCTCGACGTGCTCATGCCGGGCATGGACGGCTGGGCGGTCCTCAGCGCGCTCAAGGGCGACCCGAAAACGGCCTCCATTCCGGTGGTGATGCTCACCATCCTCCACGAGCAGCAGATGAGCTTCTCGCTGGGCGCGGTCGACTGCCTTTCCAAGCCCATCGAGCGCCAGCAGCTGCTGGCGGTGCTTCGCAAGTACGGCCGCGGCCAGGTCCCGCGTCGGGCGCTGGTCATCGACGACGATGCGCCCACGCGGGAGATGCTGCGTCGCCAGCTCGAGAGCGACGGATGGGTCGCGGTCGAGGCCTGCGACGGTCAAGAGGGCCTGGCCCGCCTGGCCGAAGGCGTCCCGCAGGTGATCCTCCTCGATCTGATGATGCCGCAGATGGATGGCTTCCAGCTCGTGGCCGAGCTGCGCCGGCGCGAGGAGTGGCGCCAGGTCCCGGTGGTGGTGGTGACCGCCAAGGACCTCAGCTCGGAAGACCGCGCCCGGCTGGGTGGCCACGTGGAGCGGATTCTCCAGAAGGGCGCCTACTCGCAGGGCGAGCTGCTCGGTGAGCTGCGGCAGCTCCTGAACGCGGCGCACGCCGAGGGCGGTTCCGCCCAGGGCGGTAGGGCCCGAACTCCAAGCTCGTAGATGCTGCGGCCGAGGCGGCCCCCCCAGGAGCTGGAGACTGCGGGCTTCTGGCCCTCAGCTGGGCGCTCGAGCTGGTCGTCTCGCGTCCTGGCTATGACTACGCCTGCGCGGTCGCCCGCCACCTCGAGACGTCGCAGCCGCGGCAAGGTCGGCAGGCTCCTGGACGCTTTCTCCGCCAAGAAGACCGACGACGCGGCGCTCCAGGACGTCTACGGATTGGATAGGACCGGCCTGTCCTGGGATGCAGAGTCGCGGCAGCCTGACGGCAAAGAGAGCCCACGAATCATTGCCCACTCGGCAGTTGCTCGCCTCAGCCTGCCCGCCAAGTGAAAACAACATCGAGCCCCTTCTCCCCAGCGGCCCGACACACTCTGGCGAGCGCCCGTACCGCTTCGAGTAGAGGCGTCGGCTCAGCGCCCTCGAAACGGCTGATCCATTTCCTACCAACTTCATCCACCCGCTCCTCGGTGAGGCCCGACCAGCGCTCCACCCACTGCTTCCTCAGCACATCAGCCGACCATTCACGTTGACGCCACGCCTGCGTGGCATCTCCAGCGACGCACCGTTCAATGGATTCGGACAAGGGGATGGCTGGCTTCCCAACGGCGTTCGCGCACTCCAGGGCGAGAGCGTCGAGGTCTCCCATCCCGAGGTGAAACGAGAAGTCCGCCGACTCCGCCGTTGCCCTCGTCAGCTTGCCTTCATGACCGTCCTCAAGTGCCTCACCGATGTGTCTCGCGTCGCCAGCGAAGAACGCAATGTCGCTGGACGTGGATGCCGCTTGCGGGTGTGGCGATGCGCCTGCTTCGAATTCGAGGTCGACTGGCAGCTCGCCGCCGTACCCCATGACGACGATCTTCTTGTCCTTCTTGCAGCTTCGAAACAGCGTCAGGAACTCTTCTGCGCGAACGCGCAGAGGGTATCGAACGCTATCGTCTGCTGGAGGCCCGAGACGCTCTGCCCATTCAGCAGCCGCCTTCGAGGCAACAGCAGGGGGAATTGAGGCGAGGGAGCGCACCAAGGGCTCCTTCACGACGACGCAGGCGATCCTCTTTCCCTCCTCGTCCCGACTCCAACCCTCGTTCGTCAGGCTATCGACGAGCTTTGGAATGCTCACCCCGGAGAGTTCGGCGGCTCTTTCGAGGAGCCCCTCCAGTCCCTCCAGGTTTACCCAGCGTGACATATCCACCACGCTAGACTTCTTGCTGAAGAGCCGCTCATACGAATCCGAGTAAGAATCTTCGAGAGCCTCAAGGATGGCGTCTGGTCGACCGCAAAAGAACGTCAGCACCGTGTTCTCCTCTGCTGGGAGCGGCGCAAGCTGTGCCGGCCCCACATCCCCGGCGGAAGGCGTCAACCTACCGCCCTACAGCCCACCATGTGATAAGCACCGCTCCCTCCCCAAGGCGATCGATTGACCAAACTGGCCCGCAAGCCGAGCGTTCTCGTTCCCGAAGTAGAAGGTGCCCTTGTAGAGACATTGACCCCGAGAAGGTTTGGGCTGGCGCAAAGGGTTGGCGGACATCGACACCTCGGCTTGGAACTGGCGCAGGCTGCCACGGGGGCGGCGAGGGCGTGACCTTCGTCGGCAAAGAGGCGGGACCAGCCACGTTCTCCCTGCTCCTCTCCTCCCAGATGTAGGACGGTGCGTCCATGCTCCCGTTGCAGGGATAGCAGCCTCCTCCCCGCAGCTCGCGTCCATCCGAGCTTGGCGTGGCCCTCAAGAGGCCGGAAGATCGTGCATGCCGGGACAGATCGCTCCAGCCAGCCCGACGAGGGAGGCCCCACGGCTTCGCGGATCCACGCGAATCCTCTACATACAGCCGCGCGAGCAAGGAGACCGCTCCCGGCTTACAGGATCCACGTGGATCCTCTACAGGGTCTCGCCGGCGCTCGAGGCGAGGCACGGAAGCTCCAGGAGAAGGCCGAGGGCCGGATTCTCGCACTCTCGTCACTCGGCGAGGACGAGGTGGGACAGCGCCGACAGCACGCCCAGCCCCAGCGCCGCCGCGTAGAGGACGCCCAGGGCCTGGGCGAGGCGCGCGTAGCCCTCGCCCGAGACGGGCGCCTCGCCGCTGCGGATGCGCTTGAGCTCGCGCCAGCCCAGAACGCCCCCGGCGATACCGGGCAACAGGCCCACAGGCCCGAGCAGCGCCAGCACCAGGCTGACGATAGCCTCCCTCGACGGTGGGCGGTTGCTGTGCCGGTCCTCGCAGGCGACGCACAGCGTGCGGTCGTCGACGACGTGGCGGCACTCAGGGCAGAGGAAGGCGCCGCAGCGGTCGCACACCGCGCAGGCGTCCACCTCGGGGTGAATCGCGCAGCGCCTGGGCAGGGCGCTGGGGGCGGGTGCGAGCGCGACGTCCATCGACGGCATGTGTACCACGCGGCCTTGGA
>JACRCT010000025.1 GCA_016218885.1 Deltaproteobacteria bacterium
GCCACCCGGCGCCTCCCCTGTGCCCCTGGAGGAATCGGTGCCCATGCCCGAGCCCATTCCAACTTCGCCGGAACCACCTCCGGTGCCAGCACCTGTCGCGTCCCCTGTTCCGGGGCTGCCTGGGCAGATGCAGCTCTGGTTGGTTTGGCCGGCCTCCCCCGTCCCACCCGTCCCGGCCACGTTGCCACCCACGCCCGCAGCCGGCGCCGGACCGAGCACGCCCAGGGTGCCATCGGGGCACTGACAGGGGTTCCCCGCTCCCGTGCCTCCAGTCCCCGGAGGCGCGGTGCCGGTGCCAGGAGGTTCTATGGTCCCCCCAGGGCCGTAGGTGCCGGAGCCGGTGGGCTGTCCAGACATCCCGGTTTGGGCTCGGGCGGCGAAGGCACCGAGCGTCAGAAGGACTGCTGCCGCGGTCCCCATGAGCCTTCGCATTGATGGCCTCCCGAATCGGCCGAACGCCGATCGCATTGGGAAGCTGGCCACCCGGGAGGTGTCCGACCAGAGGCAGGCAGGCGATGATGGGCGCTCTGGAAGGTCCGCTCGACTGCAGGATGTTCTTCGCGCTGAAGCGACGTGGAGGGTGAGGCCTCCGATGGTCCAAAAGGCCTTCAGTCCGAGCGGGCGATCACGCCCCCGTATCCTCTTCCGCAGCCGCATCGAGGCCAGGCTCGGCTGCGTCCAGCCCGGGACTCTCGGCATCTGGCCCGGCGGGCGTGGCGGCATCGAGGCCCGGCGGTGCGGCGGCGTCAGGGCCAGGAAGAGGGGCGGCGTCGAGGCCAGCGGGCGTCGCGGCATCGGGACCAGGCGGGGTGGCGGCGTCAGGCCCCGCCACGGGAGTAGCAGCGTCCGGTCCTGGCGGCACAGCGGCGTCCAGCCCCGGCTGCGCGGCGTCGAGGCGACCAGCGTCCGGCAGCCGCCACACCCCCTCTACCCACATGCAGCCGCCGTCGACGCAATCGATGGTGGCGTTGGAGGGACGCGGGCAGAAGGGATAGGCGGTACATCGCTTCTGGTTGCAGTAGCGATAGGTCTCGACGCGGGTCTCGGCGAGGTAGGCCTGCTCCTGCTCCCGATTGACCGCGGCGTGCAGGCAGGGATTGACGCATTCGGCGGGAAAGATGCTGCCCGCGTCCGGACCGGCCGCCATGCAGTCGCTTCGCTGGCTGCACGTTCCGTAGCGTGAGGCGATGCTGCCCAGGGCACAGACGAAGGCCGTCTCTCCCGGGCAGTCGGTGTTGTCGTCGGCGCAGCCCTCGTAAGTGTAGGGCTTCACCTCTTTCATGTCGCCGTCACCACACGACAGCGCCACGGCTACCACGAACGCCGAAAGCCCCCGCGATGCACCCTTGCGCATGCGCCTTGCCCCTTCTGCGATGGCCGAGCCTCGAGCCTAGATTGTCTTGCGATCGAAGGCGTAGATGTCGGTCACCGCGATGTTCCGGTAGCGCTCCCACTTCAAGCGCATCTTCGATGCCGCCCAGATGAAATCCCGTGTCGAGAAGCCGGGTTCTTCCTTCCTGCGTCGCTTGAGCTCCTTGGCGATCGGCTTCTTCGCCTCCGGCGGATGGAAGCAGAACGCGGACGAGAACAGGTAGCGGCCGCCGACAGGGATGAGCCTCGCCTCGATGAGGTCGCCCTTCTTGAGCCCGGTCGGCTGCCGGCGCTCGAACACATCGACGTCCTTGCCGTCGAACAGGCCCCGCAGGCGAACCAGGTCCTTGCTCAGCTTGCGCACCTCCCACAGCGAGTGCCGGGTCTCGACGAGCCCGCGGCGCACGGCCAGCGCCTCCTGCGGGATCTCGCCGGACTCCAGGAGGAAGACCTGGGCCGGCGTCTTTGAGTGCTCTGGCAGGACGCGGTCGAAGACGTGGTAGTCGAGGAAGCTCGCCATCCGCATCTCGAAGGAGCGGTCGTCTTCGAAGACCTCCCCGGTCCCCGCGAAGTACTCGGCCTTGGCCTTGAGGAGCTCGTCCTTGAAGCGGTCCGAGCTGGCGAACGCGATGAGTGCGTCGAGCTGCTCTTGGTACACGGTGTGACCTCGCGTGGCGGCGTGGCGGGCGATTCTACTCCACTCGTGGGGTGCCGTGGACAGTCCACGTCAAATTCGCGAATGGGCTCGGCGGGTTGCGCTGCTCGGACCTACGGGTAGAGGAGGTAGCGCGCCCGAACTGGCAGGAAGGCCGCCAGCTCGGCCTCGAATCCCGCCAGGCATCGGTCCAGGCTCGCGCCGGCATCGATGGCCCTGCGCACGGCATCGGTGCCGCACAGCAGATCGATCGCCGGCTTGTCCTCCACGAACTCGTACCTCTCCGTCCGCCAGCGGAAGTCCTGCCCGCCCACTGCGCGGGCGGCCCGGAGGACGGCGATCCCGGTGCGCAGCGGCAAGAAGCTGCGGCGATCGTGGACGTGAAGCATGGCGCCGCCGCAAGACTTGCCCGCGTGCTTGTGAAAGGTGGGGTGGAAGCTGAGCGGTCGCGCGCGGACGCCGGGCAACTCCTCCGCCTCCAGCGCCTCGCAGAACCGGTAGGGCTCGAGGAAAGGAGCGCCGAAGATCTCGAAGGGACGCGTCGTGCCGCGCCCCTCGGAGAGGTTGGTCCCCTCGACCAGGCACATCCCGGGGTAGACGCAGGCGGTGTCCACGGTGGGCATGTTGGGAGAGGGCGGCACCCAGGGCAGGCCGGTCTGCTCGAACCAGTCTCCTCGCCGCCAGCCGTCGCAGGCGACGACGGTCAGGTCGCAGCCGATGCCGTGGCGCTCGTTGAAGAGCCGGGCAAGCTCGCCGGCGGTCATGCCGTGACGGTTGGGCAGCGGGAACATGCCCACGAAGCTCTCGTAGCCCTCGTGGACCAGGTTGCCCTCCACCCCTTCTCCTCCAATGGGGTTGGGCCGGTCGAGCACGAAGAACTTCAGCTTCGCCTTCGCCGCGGCCTTCATGCACCGGGCCATGGTGTAGACGAAGGTGTAGTAGCGGCTGCCCACGTCCTGGATGTCGAAGACCAGCGCGTCAAGGCCCTGCAGCGACTGGGCGGTCGGCGCCAGCGACTCCAAGCGGTCGCCGTAGAGGGAGTGGACGCGGACGCCGGTGCGGGAGTCGACCGGCTCGTCCTCTCCTACCCCGACCATGTCCTGCGCCTCGCCGCGGATGCCGTGCTCGGGGCCGAAGAGCGCGACCAGCCGCACGCCCTTGGCCTGCCGCAGTAGGTCGGCGAGGTGGCGGAAGTCCCGGTCCACCGCGGTGGGGTTGCAGATCGCGCCCACCCGTAGGCCCTGGAGCGGCGCGAAACCCTGACCAGCCAGGACCTCCAGACCGCTACGAACGATGTGCGTCGCCATGTGCTCCTCTGCCGCGATGCTTGCTCACAGGCGAGAAAGGCCCTCACCCCTGCCCCCTCTCCCATCGGTCGTTTCACTCCCGGGGAGAGGGGCACTTCCCTCGTCTGCGCTGTTCTCGAAGCTTCCCGCTCGACTCGCGATCGAAGCTTGGCGCCTCTCGGCGCCCGCTCGCCTAGAGCCTCAGTGCCTCTACAAA
>JACRCT010000207.1 GCA_016218885.1 Deltaproteobacteria bacterium
TGCGGGTGGATGTCGTGGAAGAGGATGGTGCCGCCGCGGGCGTGGACGCTCTCGGAGCCCTCGAAGATGTTGGCCATGATCTTCGCGTCGTCGTTCTTGTAGCGCCAGTCGTTGGAGTCGACCTGCCACAGCACGATGTCCTTCTTGGGCTCCGCGGCGCGCACCACCGACGAGCCGGCGCCGTACGGCGGGCGGACCATCGTCAGCTCGTAGTGGTAGCCGAGCGCCTTGTCGATGGCCGCCTGGGTCTTGTCGAACTCGACCTTGGCCTGGGCAGGCGTCAGCTTCGACAGGTCCGCGTGGGTATAGGTGTGGTTCCCGAGCACGTGGCCTTCGGCGACGATCTTGCGGATCAGCTCCGGGTGCGCCTCGACGCCCTTGCCGGTCACGAAGAAGGTGGCCTTCACGTCGTGCTGCTTGAGGATGTCGAGCACCCGCGGCGTGTTCACCGGGTGCGGCCCGTCGTCGAAGGTGAGGTTCACGTTGCGCTTGAAGGAGTCGACGCCGCCCGGGGTCACGGCGGGCGCGCTGGGCCTGGCGGGCGGGTTCGGGACGGCCGCCGCCGCGGTCGCCAGCTTCGAGAGGGTCCCGGTGTCGGGCTGCCCGGTCTGCGGCAGGCCTTTGCTGGCCTGGAACGCCTTCACCGCGCCCGCAGTCCTCGGGCCCCACTGGCCGTCCACCGTCCCGGGGTCGAAGCCGAGCTTGGTGAGCTGGCTCTGCACCTTGGTGGTGGTGTCCTTGTCGGGCTTGGCCGCGGGAGTCTGGACGGGCAAAGTCCCAGGATTCGTCCGAATGGGGTCTGGCATGGTCGGTCCTCCAAGAGATGGAGCGGCGTTGCTGGAAGAAAGCCGGGTACGGCAGCGAGACACCCGAGAGGCTACCCCAACTCGGTATGAGATGTCGCCGCTCTTCCCCGGCCCGATGCCGTGCCGCGTGGGGTGTGTCTAGAGTCCGGGGCCTTCAACGTCGGCCCGCTTCGCGGCGCTCGTGCGCGGACCTGCAGCCCGCGCCCCTGCTCCCTGCTGGGTGGGCGCAGGCGCCAAGGACGAAGCTCTTCGCCGGGCAGCTACTTGTTGGCCGGAGCGAAGCCGCGCTTGCGCATCAGCGCGTCGATGCCGGCGGAGCGGCCGCGGAAGGCCCGGTAGCTCTCCTCGGGATCGACGGTGTTGCCCACGGAGAGCACCTTCTCGAGGAGCCTGCGGGCGATCTCGGCGTCGTACGGCCCCTTGCCCTCGGTGAAGGCCTCGAAGGCGTCGGCGACCAGGGTGTCGCTCCACAAGTAGCTGTAGTAGCCCGCCGAGTAGGAATCGCTGGAGAAGACGTGCCCGAACTGCGGGGTGCGGTGGCGCATGACGATCTGGGCAGGCATCCCCAGCGCGGCGAGCGTCTCGTGCTCGAAGACCGCCGGGTCGACGGGCCTGCCGCCGGCCAGGTGCAGCTTCATGTCGATGAGCGCGCTGGCGAGGTACTCGACCGTCGAGAAGCCCTGGTTGAAGGTCGCGGCCCGGGTGATCTTCGCCACCAGCTCGGGCGGGATGGGCTTGCCGCTCTGGTGGTGCAGCGCGAAACGGGAGAGCACTTGGGGAGTCGAGAGCCAGTGCTCGAGGATCTGCGAGGGGAACTCCACGAAGTCGCGCGCCACCGCCGTCCCGGACAGCGAGGGGTAGCTCACGTTGGAGCAGAGACCGTGCAGGGCGTGGCCGAACTCGTGGAAGAGAGTGGTGGCGTCGTCCCAGCTGACGAGGACCGGCTCACCGGGCCTGCCGGGCACGAAGTTGGCATTGTTGGAGACGATGGTGGGCACCTCGCCCTCGAAGCGCTCCTGGGCGCGCCAGGCGTCCATCCACGCACCGGAGCGCTTCTGCGGGCGGGCGAAGGGGTCGAAGTACCACAGGCCCACGTGCTGGCCCGTCGCCTTCCGGGTGACCTGCCACACGCGCACGTCGGGGTGGAAGACCGGCACCCCGGAGGCGGGCGTGAACTCGAGCCCGAACAGCTCGCCCGCGACCCAGAACATCCCCTCGCGCAGCTTCTCCAGCTGCAGGTAGGGCTTCACCTCGTTCTGGTCGAGGTCGTACTTCGCCTTGCGGACCTTCTCCGCGTAGAAGCGGTAGTCCCAGGGCGCGAGGGTGATGCTCGCGCCCTCCCGGTCGGCGATGGCCTGCATGTCCGCGACCTCCTCACGGACGCGGGCCGCCGCCGGCTTCCAGACCGCCTCGAGCAGCTCCATGGCGCGCGCGGGCGTCTTGGCCATGGTGTTCTCGAGCCGCCAATGGGCGTGCGTGGCGAAGCCCAGGAGCGCGGCGCGCTCGGCGCGCAGCGCGAGGATCTCGGCGATGAGCCTCTTGGTGTCGTGGGCGTCACCGTTGTCGCCGCGGCTCACGAACGTCTTCCAGACCTTCTCGCGCAGCTCGCGCCGCGTGGAGTAGGTGAGGAAGGGCTCCACGGCCGAGCGCGTATTGGCCACCACGTGCTTGCCCTCCAGCCCCTTGGCCTTGGCCGCGGCCGAGAAGCCGGCGCGCACCGAGTCGGGCAGTCCGGCCAGGTCGGCCTCGGACTCGAGGACCAGCGAGTAGCCCTCCTCGTCGGCGAGGACCGCCTGGCTGAAGGAGGTGTAGAGCGTGGCCAGGCGCTCGTTGATGGCCGCCATGCGCTTCTTGCCCGCTTCGTCGAGCGCGGCGCCCGCGCGCACGAACTGGGTGTAGTGCAGCCAGACCAGCCGCTGCTGCTCGGGCGTCAGGCCTGCCTTCTCGGGGGCGTCGTAGACGGCCTTGAGGCGCTGGAACAGCGCGGCGTTCTGCACCACCTCGTCCGAGAAGGCGGCCAGGCGCGGAGCCATTGCGCGCTCGACGGCCTGCATCTGAGGGCTGGCGAGGCTGCCTACGAACACACCATAGACGGCCATGGCGTCGTTGAAGCGGCGGCCGCTGCGCTCGAACGCCGCCACGGTGTTCTTGAAGGAGGGGGCGGCGGGGTCGCCCGCGATGGCGGCGATCTCCTTGCGGTTCAGGTCCATCGCCCCCAGGAGCGCCGGCTCGAAGTGCTCGACCTTCACCTGGTCGAAGGAAGGCACGCCACCATAGGGGCCGGACCACGGACGCAAGAGCGGGTTGTCAGCGGCGGTCGAGAGGTCGGTCTTCACGTTGCGGCCCTCCTTCGAGGGGGTGGCGCAGGCGGCGCTTGCGAGGACGGCGGCGACGATGAGCATGCGCATGGGAGCTCCTTTCGACGATGAGCGGGCGAAACCTAGCAGGCCGGCGGCTCCGACGCCGCGCCGTCGTGCACGCCCTTCCCCCGACGCTCGCCCGCAGAACGAGACAGCGCGAAGCAGGGTCGCCTCGGCGGCAGCTGGGCGCACCCAAAGCAGAGGCGGCAGCTTCCCTGGGGAGCTGCCGCCCGATGGCATGGATTGGCAGAACGCCGCTCGGCGGCGCTACTCGACCTTGCCCAGGTCAATCCAGGTGTAGCCGATGGCCTCGTGCAGCTTGAGAAGGGCGGCGGGATCGGTCTTGCGTCCTGCCGGCGTCTTCAAGAAAGCCACCGCCTCGTCGATCGCCGGCTTCATCTGGCCGGGGTGATCGGTGGCGAGCCCCTCGATGAGCTCGTCGACCTTCTTCGAGCCGGTCTTCTGCTCGAAGACGTTGACGTCCACGCCCGCGCCCGAACAGAGCGATTCATGCGTCTGCGCGAGGGTGACGTGGAAGCCCTTGAGGTCGTTGGCCGAGAGGGACGAAACGATCGCGGGGTGGGTCCGGAACCACTTCTCGCCACCCTTGATGGCGTTGGACATGTGGCCAGGATCGCCCAGGTTCTCGATCTTCTTGGTCTGAGCCGCCAAGGCCCTGATGCCGACCTCTCTCTGGCTTGGCGCAGCGCCCTGGATCTTGTTCGTCCCTACCTTGCCTAGTCCATTGATGGGCATGTGTCTCCTCCCGATTTGAATTACGAGGTCTTGCGAGGCGACCTGTGACGGTGCCACCGGCCTGCCCTGCAGTCAACCTGTCGCCCGGCAAGTCGCGCGGCCGACGACTAAGAGATCTTGGCTACTCCGGCCGGTCGAGCCTGACGTGCCTGGCGTTGTGGACCCCGTGGGCTTGGACGTCCTCGATCTGCCCTCAGGCGAAGGTCTGCCCCCCTGCTGCCAGGCTCACCTGGGCAACGTTGCCCAGGTGAGCCTCCACGCCTGCTTCCAGTGCCGAGAGTCGAGGGTTCGATTCTCTTTGGTTGTGCCACCCGGCTGCCCGGGTATTGTCTGCCGTCCACTCTAATCTCGGCAA
>JACRCT010000231.1 GCA_016218885.1 Deltaproteobacteria bacterium
CGGAGGCTGGCTCGTCGTCTTCCGCGAGGGGCTGGTGGCGGTGCCTTGGGGTGAGAGCCCGCCGCTCCTGCGGGCCGCACCTGGCGGGCTGCTGCTCTTCACGGGCTGGTGGTGGGGGATGCGGCGCACCTTCCGCCAGACCGCGGTTCTGGGGCTGCTCAAGATCGGACCGTCGGCCCCCGCGGGGGACGCGGCCCGCAAGCCCGAAGCGAAAGCACCCAAGGCCTAGCCTGGGGCGGAGGCAGCCATGGCGTTGAGCGGAACGCTGAAGGACTTCGGGATCTCCGACATCTTCCAGCTCATCGGCCAGCAGCAGAAGACCGGGGTGCTGCACCTGACCGAGAAGGACGAAGAGGTGCACGTCGCCTTCAAGGACGGCAACATCGTCCGCGCCGAGTGCGCCACTCGCAAGAGGAAGGAGCTCCTCGGCGACATGCTGGTGCGCGCCGGGCTGGTCAGCGAGAGGCAGCTGCAGGAGGCGCTCGAAGACCAGAAGCGCACGCTGAAGCGGCTGGGGGACATCCTCGTCGCTCGCGGCTCGGTCGAGCGCTCTGCGCTTCGCGAGATGGCGCAGCTGCAGACCTGCGAGACCATCTACCGGCTCTTCAACTGGAAGAGCGGCGACTACGCCTTCGAGACCGCCGAGGTCGAGTACGACCCTGAGACCGTGACCCCCATCCGCTCGGAGAGCGTGCTGATGGAGGGCTTTCGGCGGGTGGACGAGTGGCCGCTTCTGCGCAAGCGGATCCCCAACCTGGCGATGACCTTCCAGCGGGCCAAGGACCTCCCCGAGCGCTCCGCTCGTGCGAAACCAGACGAGGTGGACGCGGCCTTCGAAGCCTTCGATGGCGGCGGCGGCGCTGACCAGAAGGACCAGGCGGGGTCAGACTCGGAGAGCATCGGGGCCAACGAGCGTCGGGTGTACAAGCTGGCCGACCCTGGCCGGGACGTCGCGTGGATAGTCGATCGCTCCCGGCTCGGCGAGTTCGAGACCTGCAAGAGCCTGGTCAGCCTCATCAACGGCGGCTTCCTGTCTCCGCTTGCGGCCAAGGCGCGCAAGAAGGACACGCCCTCCGACACGAGGGGTCGGCGCGTCGTCGAGTTCCTGGTGGCGAGCACCGGCAAGCTGGCCGCGGCGGTGGTGCTTTTGGCAGCCGTGGGCCTGGTGGCGGTCACTGCGCCCATCAGCCCGCTGGCCTCGACCCGCGCAGACGAGCGGCCCGTGGCCGATCCCTCGATCGAACGCGTCGCCTCCCGTTCACAGATGGCGCGAATCCATCTGGCCCTCTCGGTCTTCGTCCTGGTGCGAGGCGAGAGCCCGCAGTCCCTGGCGGAGCTGGTGGCGGCCGGGATTCTGACGGAGGGTGAAGTGCGTTACCCGTGGCGCGATTCGTACTATTACCGCAAGACAGGGGAGATCTCCTGGGTGCTGCTGCCGCCTCTGTGAGGCCGGCGCCTCAGGGGGCGGCAGGCCCCGTCAGGGGCTCAAGGGAGCAACGGCGATCATGGAGCACCCCTCGCGAGTCGAATTCGACGACCACGACCTCGTTCGGACGTTGTGCGGCTCGCATAACGAGCACCTCAAGATCATCGAGCGGCGCCTCGGCGTCTCGGTCGGACAGCGAGGGGCGCACCTGCTGATCGCCGGAGAGCCGGCGGCGGTGCAGCTGGCGCAGCGCCTGTTGCGAGAGCTCTATGCTCTGCTGCACTCGGGCTACCGGCTCTACCCCGAGGATGTGGAGCAGGCCCTGAAGGTGCTCTCGGTGGGAGAAGGCGCCGCGCTCAAGGACATCTTCCTGGACACCGTCTTCGTGTCCAGCCGCAAGCGGGCCATCGCGCCCAAGGGGCTGGCGCAAAAGCGCTACGTGGAGGCCATTCGCGAGCACGACATCGTCTTTGGCATCGGGCCGGCGGGTACCGGCAAGACCTATCTGGCCATGGCCATGGCTGCGGCGGCGCTCCTCGAGCGCAAGGCCAAGCGGATCATCCTCACCCGGCCTGCGGTCGAGGCCGGCGAGAAGCTGGGGTTTCTTCCCGGGGACATCGCCGAGAAGGTCAACCCCTACCTGCGGCCGCTCTACGACGCCCTCAACGACATGATGGAGCTGGAGAAGGTCGCCGACCTGCTGGCCCGGGGGACCATCGAGGTCGCGCCCTTGGCCTTCATGCGCGGGCGGACCCTCAACGACTCCTTCGTCATCCTCGACGAGGCCCAGAACACCACTGCGGAGCAGATGAAGATGTTCCTGACCCGTCTCGGCTTCGGCTCCAAGGCGGTGATCACCGGTGACGTGACGCAGGTGGACCTGCCCCAGGGCCGCTCGAGCGGGCTCATCGAGGCCCGCCAGATCCTCTCCCGGGTGGAGGGGATCGAGTTCTGCACCTTCACCGAGGTCGACGTGGTGCGCCACCCGCTCGTGCAGGAGATCATCCGCGCCTACGACCTGCGCGATCAGCAGCAGGCTGAGCGCCGCCGGAGCACAGAGGCGGGGTCCGCCGAGGCGAGCGCCCAAGCAAGCAGAGCGCCCGGGACCTGAGCATCGCGCGTCGGGGTCGGCTTCCAGGTCTTGCCGCCAGGCCCCTGTCTGTGGCAAGACCAGCCACATGAGCGAAAAGACGGCAGAGCGACGCAGGGATCGCCGCGTGCCGGTCGAGCTGTGGATCGAGGCCGAAGCGGGGGATGAGCTCTACTTCCACCGCGCGGCCAACCTCTCGGTCGGTGGCGCCTACTTCGACAAGACCATCCCTGAGCCAACCGGGAAGGTGGTCCAGCTGCGCTTCGCGCTCCCGGGCGGGGACGAGATCGCCTGCAAAGGGGAGATCGTCACCGCGCAGGACTTCGCGATGGGCGTGAAGTTCCTCGATCTGAGCGAGGATGATCGGCTGCGCATCGAGAATCTGGTGCAGAAGCTCGGGGGGTAGGCAGGTGAGCTGGCGGTCAATCGATCCTGGGATCGCAGGCCGGCACCGGCTCGAGCACCGAGGTCTCGACGACCAGGGGAGCGTTGTCTTCGTCGTTGACCTGGGCGACGACGCCACAGCCGCTGGCGAGCAACCCCCCGCTGGGCGAGAGCACCTCGGCCACCACCATGTAGTTGGTGCCTGAGGGCAGGCGCAGCTGGAAGGTCTGCCCCTCGGCCGCGAAGAGCTGGCTGGTCTGCACCTTGAAACGCAGCGCGTGGTGCTCTCGGCCGTCCGCGTCCTTGAGCAGCAGCACGTCGGAGATGAACGACCCGTCGGCCCCGACCACTCGCGTCCGCAGGCAGGTCCGGGCAAGCTCGCCGCACAGGTAGGCGGTTCCGTGGGCGAGCACGGTGATCTGCACGGTATCTACGTCGTTGGGCGCCAGGCCACGGATCTCCACGCCCATGGGCAGCCCGCCCGCGCCTCCTTCGCTCGGAGCTCCACAGGAGAGCAGGGCAGGGATGAGCAGGGCCCAGAGAAGAGCGTGCTTCATTGCTGGATCCGGACGGTGACGGGGAGCTCGGCGCCGCCATTGGACATCAGGGGCACCACCACGGCCACGCCGGCGCCGACCGCCACGGCCCCGACGATGGTCCAGACCCACCACTTCTGGTACCAGGCCTCGCTGGCCTCGACGACGGCGGGCGAGGTCTCGTCACCCGCGCTCTGGGGCCGAGCCGAGATGCGCACCTTGATGGGGTCGAGGGCGTCAGCGATACCCGCAAGGCGGCGGCCGGTGGAGTCGCCCACTTCGAGGTAGTACTCCAGAACGTAGTCCGAGCTCTCCGCGGGCACCTCGAAGGCGGGGATTCGCGCGAGGTAGTCAGAGCGTTCCTGCAGAACGAAGGAGGTGGAGCTGTACCCCTCGCTTCCTCCGCGCCGGTAGTAGAGCCGGGCCTTGGCGCCCTTGGGCAAGTCGGAGATCTGGGCCGGCACGTCGAGCCGGTCGCCGGCCGGGGCCGCAGAGAGTCTCTGGTGGGTGAGCTTGACCGGCTTGAACTGGGCGCTCTCGGCCACCTCCTGGAACAGTGCCCTGATCTTGGCGCTCGTCCCCTTGGGCAGCTCGAAGCTGGGCTGGACCTGGAGGAGTCGCTCGAAGGACTGGCGGGCCGCGTTTCTGTTTCCCAAGAAGAGCTGTGCAGTGCCCTGGAGCTCATACAGCGACAGCAACGCTGCGTCGGTGAGATCCGCCTGGGAAAGAGCCTCGTTGATGACCTTGAGCGCCTGTTCGAACTCCGCCTCCTCGATCAGCGCGCGTGCCTGGTCCGAGGGGGTAGAGGCGCGCGCTGCCCAGGCGGAAAGCGGGGCGGAAACGGCGAGCGACACGGCAAGCAAGAGGCCCAGGCGCACGCCGGGCTGTCCGAGGAGATCCACGGCGGGCGACGCTACCAGAGCCCTCCGGCGATGGCAAAAAGTTGCGCGCGGACGCGGCGTTGCGCGCCGCGGGTCCTCTCGGGGAGGGACTCGATTCAGGTCGGGTGTTGATGTTGAGGTCTCGGCGGCACGACACGAGACAGCTCGCTTGACAGTCGAGGACCGCCGCCTATAATGGCCCGCTTTTTCAGGGCCTGTCGGGCTGATAAATGTTCGTTCTGATTGAAGAAATTCGCGACGGAGGTCTCGCGCTCGATCGGGAGCTGGGCGAGGAGTATCTGGCGCGCGTGCTCTCGGAGGGCGGTCCGGAAACGGGCTTTGCTCCGGCCGGGGCGGCGAGGCTCAAGGCTCGATTCGACCGCGTGGGAGACAAGATCCTGCTGCGCGGAGACGTCGCGGTGAGCGTCAAGGGTGCGTGCAAGCGCTGCCTGATCGACGTCACGATCGAGGTGCCGGTGCACTTCGAGCTCAATCTGGTCGCGCGCAAGCCCGAGGGAAGCGAGCGTGAGGAGCTGGAAGGCGGCGAGGTCGTGCAGGATGCCGACTCCATCGCGGAATCTGCCGACGAGGAGTCTTACGATGGCCGGCAGATCGATTTGGGTGCCATCGTTCGCGAGCAGATTCTGCTGGCATTGCCCATGGATGGGCTGTGCCGGGAGGACTGCAAGGGCCTTTGCTCGGTGTGCGGCCAGGATCTGAACGTGAAGGAGTGCGGCTGCCAGCGCAAGGTGGCCGATCCGCGTTGGGCGGCGCTCAAGGACATCAAGCTCACCTGAAGGACCCGCTCGTCCGCCCTTGACTTCGGCGGCCGGACGGCCGAGCCTGCGCAACCTTCAGGACACAAGTAGCCCCCGCAGCAACGGGGATCAGGCTTCAAGCAAGGAGACGACCGTGGGAGTCCCCAAGAAGCGAACCTCCAAGATGCGCCGCGATCGCCGCCGCGCGGCCAACAACAACGTCAGCGCGCCGAACGTCGTGCTTTGCAGCAAGTGCCGCGAGCCGCACATGCCGCACACGGTCTGCAAGAACTGCGGGACCTACAAGAAGCGCGTGGCCATCGTCGTCGAGGAATAGCGCGCGCCGGTCGCGACGATGCGCCTTGCGCTCGATGCGATGGGTGGTGATCAAGCCCCCGCCGCGGTGGTGGAGGGCGCGGTTCTCCACCTGCGCAAGGCGCCCCAGGATGCCGTGGTGCTGGTGGGCGACGAGGCACGCATCGCCACCGAGCTGAGCCGCGTCAAGGCCCAGGGGCTCCCGCAGCTGGAGGTGCGCCATGCCCCCGAGGTGGTGGGCATGGACGAGCATCCGGCGACCGCGGTGCGACGCAAGAAGGGCTCCTCGTTGAGGGTGGCCTTCGAGCTGGTCGCCGAGCGGTACGCGGACGCCGTGGTGTCCGCCGGAAACTCGGGTGCCGCGGTGGCCGCGGGGCTGTTCGTCCTCGGGCGGCTGCCCGCGGTCGAGCGCCCCGCGGTGGTGACCATGCTCCCCACGCTCGCGGGACGATTTTCGGTGCTGCTCGACTCGGGGGCGACGGTGGCCTGTCGGCCAGCGCACCTGGTGCAGTATGCCCATCTGGGCGCGGCCTATGCCCACCGGACCATGGGGGTCGCGCGTCCGCGCGTGGCCCTGCTGTCCAACGGCGCTGAGGAGACCAAGGGGACTGACCTGACCCGCGCCGCGCTGACGGCCCTCAAGGCCTCCTCGCTGCAGTTCGTCGGCTACCTCGAGGGCAGCGACCTCTTCGCCGACCGGGCGGACGTGATCGTCACCGACGGCTTCACCGGCAACGTGGTGCTCAAGACCACCGAGGGGGCCGCCTTCTCTCTGTCGGCCATGTTCAAGCGCGAGGTCGAGTCACGCTCCACCGCGCGGCTGGGCGCCTGGCTCACGCGGCCGGCCTTGGCGGCGTTCCGCAAGATCGCCGACTGGGCCGAGTACGGCGGCGCGCCGCTTCTGGGCGTCGACGGGGTGGCCGTGCTGGCTCACGGGCGCTCCGGGCCGCGGGCCATCCGCAACGCCCTGCGCGCCGCCTCGCACGCCGCCTCCCTGGACCTGGCGCCGGAGCTGACTCGCGCCGCCATCGCCGCCCAGGAGGTCTGCGAGCGGGCTGGCCTCGTCCGCTCCCGAAGAGCGCCCGAGTCCGCGTCCCACCCCGAGAGCTGACCATGCGTTCGTGCGTCATCGGGAGCGGCAGCTACGTGCCGGAGCGGGTCGTCACCAACGCCGACCTCGAGCGGATGGTGGGAACCAGCGACGCGTGGATCATGGAGCGCACCGGCATCCGCGAGCGCCGCGCCGCCGCCGAGGGTGAGAGGACCTCCGACCTCGCGGCCCACGCCGCGCGCCGGGCGTTGGAGATGGCCGGCGTGCGGCCCGAGGACGTAGACCTGATCGTCCTGGGCACGGTGACCCCCGACCAGCCCACTCCCGCCACTGCGGCGCTGGTGCAGGCGAAGCTTGGCGCGCGCCGCGCCCTCGCCTTCGACGTCTCCGCGGCCTGCGCCGGCGCGCTGGTGGCTCTCTCGGTCGCCGACCAGTACGTGCGCAGCGGGGCGGCGCGCTACGCCCTGGTGATCGGCGCCGACCTGCTCACCCGCGCGGTGGACTGGACCGACCGCAACACCTGCGTGCTCTTCGGAGACGCCGCCGGCGCGCTGCTCTTGGCCCCCGCAGCCGACGACGAGGGGCGCGGGCTGCTCTCGACGCACCTGCACTCCGACGGCGCGCTCGCCGGCATCCTCTCCATTCCCCACGGCGACACGGTGAAGATGAACGGCCGCGAGGTCTTCCGCGTGGCGGTGCGCACTCTGGTCGCCGCGGCGCAGGAGGCCCTTCACGCCAACGGGCTCGCGCGCGAGCAGGTCGACCACGTGATGGGGCACCAGGCCAACCTGCGCATCATCGAGGCGGTCATGGAGCGCGTCGGGCTCCCCATGGAGCGCTTCTGGCTGACCCTCGACCGCTACGGCAACACCTCGGCGGCGGCGATCCCCATGTGCATCGACGAGGCGAACCGGGCCGGGCGGTTGGCGCCGGGCGAGCTCGTCTTGATGCTGGCCGCGGGCGCCGGCTTCGTCTGGGGCAGCGGGGTGATGCGCTGGTGAACAGCGGGGGGCGAGGCGGCCACCGCAACGAGCGAGGAGACAGCGATGGGCAAGGTGGCATTCGTCTTTCCGGGGCAGGGCTCGCAGTACGTGGGGATGGGCCGCTCGCTCTACGAGGGCAGCCCCGCAGCGCGAGCGATCTTCGACGCCGCCGACGAAGCGCTGGGTGAGAGGCTGTCCCGGCTGATCTTCGAGGGGCCGGAGGAGGAGCTCAAGCTCACCCGCAACACCCAGCCGGCCATCCTCACGGTCTCGATGGCGATGCACGCCGCGCTGGTGGCCCGGGGCGAGCGGGCCGACCTGCTGGCGGGCCACTCCTTGGGCGAGTACACCGCGCTGGTGGCGGCCGGGGCGCTCTGCTTCGCCGATGCGGTCCGGGCGGTGCGAGCCCGTGGCAGCTTCATGCAGGAGGCGGTCCCTCAAGGGGTCGGGGCGATGGCCGCGGTCCTGAGGCTGGAGGCTCAGACCATCCGCGCCCTGTGCGCCGAGGCCGCCCAGGGCCAGGTCTGCGTGCCTGCCAACTACAACAGCCCGGAGCAGACCGTGATCGCGGGCAACGCCGAGGCGGTGGACAGGGCTCGGGAGAAGCTCACCGCGGCCGGCGCGCGGCGCGTGCTGCCTCTGCCGGTGAGCGCCCCCTTCCACTGCTCGCTCATGGAGCCGGTCAAGCCGCGCATGCGAGCGGTGCTCGAGGGGTTGCGGATCGCCGCGCTGGCCGTGCCCGTGGTCAGCAACGTCGAGGCGGTCCCCAACGCCGACTCCGGCCGGGTGGTGGAGCTGCTCGTCGAGCAGGTGACCTCGCCGGTGCGCTGGGTCGAGAGCGTGCGCGCGATGGTGGCCGCAGGCGTGGGCCGCTTCGTGGAGGTCGGGCCGGGCAAGGTGCTCACCGGCCTCATCAAGCAGACCGACAAGTCGGTCGAGGTCACGGCCTTGGACGAGGCGGAGGCGCTGCAGAAGCTGCTTGGGTGAAGCGAGGTCGAAGGGCGGCAGGCGCACATGGGTGACTTCCAGGGCAAAGTGGCGTTCGTGACCGGGGGCTCGCGAGGGATCGGCCGGGCCTGCTGCCTGGAGCTGGCGCGCCGGGGCGCCGCGGTGGCCTTCTCCTTCCGGGACCGGGAGGACGCAGCGCAACCGACCATGGAGGCCATCGAGGCTCTGGGGTCGCGCGGCCGCGCGCTGCGCCTGGACGTCGCCGATGGCGAGGCTTGCGAGAAGGCGGTCGGCGAGGTGGTCGAGGCCTTCGGTCGCCTGGACGTGCTGGTGAGCAACGCAGGGATCCACGTCGACGCTCTGGCCTTGAGGGTCAAGCGCGAGGAGTGGGATCACCAGTTCGCCGTCAACGTCGACGGGGCCTTCCATCTGTCGCGCGCGGCCATCCGCCCTCTGCTGAAGGCCGGGGGCGGGGCGATCGTCTTCCTGACCTCCATCGTCGGCGAGATGGGCAACCCGGGGCAGGCGGCCTACGCGGCGAGCAAGGCGGCCCTCGTCGGTCTCGCCAAGACCCTTGCCCGCGAGCTCGCCGGGCGAAACGTCCGGGTCAACGCCGTCTCCCCCGGCTTCATCGACACCGACATGACCGCGGCGATGAGCGACGCCATCAAGGAGCGCTGGACGGGCCAGATTCCCCTGGCCCGCTTCGGCCGTCCCGAGGAGGTGGCGCGCGCGGTCGCCTTCCTCGCCAGCGACGAGGCGAGCTATGTCACCGGAGAGGTGCTGCGCGTGAACGGGGGGCTGCTCACCTGAGCCTCCTTCCGGCCCTTGAGGCCCGGCAGCGGGTGACACCGCATGTCGGGTGGTCTATAAACACCCGTCTCTTGGCGCCCGCCGCGCGGATCCCCGCCGGTCGCGCCAGCCCCGAGCACCATCCGGGGCGCCACCGGAGGACAGCCCGCATGACAGCCACGAACGTCGAGACCAAGGTGAAGTCGATCATCGCTGAGCAGCTGGGAGTCGGCGAAGACGAGATCAAGGCCGAGAGCTCCTTCATCGACGACCTGGGCGCCGACAGCCTCGACATCGTGGAGCTGGTGATGGCCATGGAAGAGGAGTTCGACGTCGAGATCCCCGACGAGCAGGCCGAGTCCATCAAGACGGTCAAGGACGCGGTCGACTACATCCACTCCCACAAGAAGTAGGGGTCCATGACCCGCCGCGTCGTCATCACGGGCATTGGTCTGGTCTCGCCGCTGGCCACCGGTACGGCCAAGACCTGGGAGGGCCTGATCGCCGGCCGCAGCGGCATCGGGCCCATCACCCGCTTCGACGCGAAGGACCACGACACCCGCATCGCGGGTGAAGTGCGGGACTTCCTGCCCGAGCAGTGGATCGAGAAGAAGGACATCCGCCGCCTCGACCCGTTCATGCAGTACGGCATCGCCGCCGGGAAGATGGCGATGGAGGACAGCGGCCTGCAGGTGACCGACGCCAACGCCGAGCGCATCGGCTGCCTGGTGGGCTCGGGCATCGGCGGGCTCACCACCCTGGAAGAGACCTACCAGAAGGTCCTCGACAAGGGGCCTTCGCGGGTCAGCCCGTTCTTCATCCCCCAGATGATCATCAACCTCGCGCCCGGACAGATCAGCATCAAGCTGGGCGTGAAGGGACCCAACTGGTCTCCGGTATCGGCCTGCGCCACCGGCGCCCACGCGGTGGGCGAGGCGATGCGCACCATCCAGCGCGGCGACGCCGAGGCAGTGGTCGCCGGCGGCACCGAGGCGCCCATCACGTCGTTGGGGGTGGCGGGGTTCAACGCCGCCAAGGCGATGTGCTCCACCCACAACGACGCGCCCACGAAGGCCAGCCGCCCGTTCGACCGCGAGCGCAACGGCTTCGTGATGGCGGAAGGGGCGGGGCTCTTGATGCTCGAGGAGCTCGAGCACGCCAAGGCCCGCGGCGCTCGCATCTACGCCGAGCTCGTGGGCTACGCGGCCAACGCCGACGCCTACCACATCACCCAGCCCGCCCCCGAGGGCGAGGGCGCCGCGCGTTGCATGCGGCTCGCGCTGCAGGACGCCCGCGTGCGGCCGGAGGAGGTGGGCTACATCAACGCCCACGGCACCTCCACGCCCTACAACGACGCCAACGAGACCCGGGCGATCAAGGCCGTCTTCGGGGAGCACGCCAGCAAGCTCGCGGTCAGCTCGATCAAGTCGATGATCGGCCACCAGCTCGGGGCGGCGGGGAGCACCGAGGCTGGCGTCTGCGCCCTCGCGCTCCACCACGGCGTGCTGCCCCCGACCATCAACTACGAGAACTCGGACCCCGAGTGCGACCTCGACTACGTGCCCAACCAGGCGCGTGAGGCTCGCGCCGAGGTGGTGGTGAGCAACAGCTTCGGCTTCGGGGGCACCAACGCCGTGCTCGTGCTCAGACGCTTCTGAGGGGCTTGCCTGATCGGTCGAGACCATGAGAATCGCCATCGCCAGCGACCATGCAGGGCTGGCCCTCAAGAAAGAGATCTCCGAGGGCCTGGTCGCGCTCCAGCACGACCTGCAGGACCTCGGCACCTACGACAACTCCTCGGTGGACTACCCCGACTTCGCCTCCCAGGTCGCCCGGGCGGTGCGCGATGGGCAGGTCGAGCTGGGCGTCCTGGTCTGTGGCACCGGCATCGGCATGTCCATCGTCGCCAACAAGTACCGCGGGGTCCGCGCCGCCCTGTGCACCACCGAGTTCGAGGCCCGCATGAGCCGCGCACACAACGACGCGAACGTGCTCTGCATGGGCGAGCGGGTCATCGGCCCCGGCCTGGGCCGGGCGATCGCCGAGGCCTTCGTCTCCACCGCCTTCGAGGGAGGCCGCCATCAGAAGCGGGTGCAGAAGATCGCCGACGCCGAAGCGGAGAATTCTCGCTCCTGAAAGCGCCCCCGCCGCAGCTTGTCTCCTGAGCGGCGTCCAGCCTTGCCAGCCTGCTTGGGAAGGGGCAAGCTTCGCGCCTTGTTCAGCCCCGTCCAGCCGGGCGCCCTCGCGCCCTTCGGAGTGCCCATGAACCGCAAGACCCTTCGCGAAACCGACCCTGAGATCTTCGACGCCATCGCCAAGGAGATCACGCGCCAGGAGGAGGGCCTGGAGCTCATCGCCAGCGAGAACTTCGTCTCCGAGGCAGTGCTCAAGGCGCTCGGCTCGCCGCTGACCAACAAGTATGCCGAGGGATATCCCGGCAAGCGCTACTACGGCGGCTGCGAGTACGTGGACGTGGCCGAGCAGATCGCCATCGACCGCGCCAAGAAGCTCTTCGGAGCCGAATACGCCAACGTGCAGTCGCACTCGGGCTCGCAGGCCAACATGGCCGCCTACATGGCCC
>JACRCT010000232.1 GCA_016218885.1 Deltaproteobacteria bacterium
GATTCGCTTCTCGAACGGCTGCTCCGCCTACGCTTTCGGCCGAAGAAACGACGAGACAAGGAGCACGAACTCCGCAGACCAGCACTCCTACATCTCCTGGCTAGCCGACCAGGGAGTGCCCATCCACGTGGTGAGGGACATCGCCGCCCACCGCTCGCTGTGGTCACGCAGCTCTACTCGCACTCCACCGACGAGGCACGGCAGAAGGCGGTCAAGCAGGTCGCAGTGGACGGGGTGCTCGGTCCCGAGGCCGTGAACTCCGTGCCGGTCCGTGGCACCAAGCGTGGCACCAAGAAGGTTCGGGACCCTGAGCCCCGCAACGACGAAGCCCCCGATTTCTCGGGGGCTTCCTTGTGCCCAGGGACGGAATTGAACCATCGACACGGGGATTTTCAGTCCCCTGCTCTACCAACTGAGCTACCTGGGCGAGAGCGGCGCGGGATATTGGTAGACGCCGTGTTCCCTGTCAAGCATCTGCTCAAAGGCAGTGGGGTGGGGGAGGAGGGATGGGCCCGATCTGCCATCGGCCAGTCGCGCGATCTCAGCTCATCGATCCTCATCGCGCCACTCCTCCACCGCGAACTCGCCGGTCTCGCCGGGCCGGACGAACCACATCCGATCGAAGCCCTCGTCGCGGGAGGGGATCTCCAGGATCCGCGAGGTGTGCAGGAGCGCCGCCTTGGGCACCTTCTGCTTGCCCTGTCGCCTCTCGTTGCGGGCGAGGCACTCCGCCAGGCGCGACTGGAAGAAGTACAGGTGGACCTCGTAGCTCGCGGCCCGGGCGGGCTCGAGGTACCGCCGGCGGTCCTCGCGCCGAGGATTGGTGTTGTCGATCACCACCGGCGTGCGCGTCTCCAGGCAGGCCTCGAAGAGGCGCTTCTCGCGGTGGCGCGTCCGGAGCACGTCCAGGCTGAGGTAGACGTGCGTGCGCAAGAAGCGCTCGACGAAGAACGTCGACTTCCCCGAGGCCTGCAGCCCGACGAAGAGCACCAGCTCCATGGAGGGCGACTGTGCCACACGGCGCGGCGGCAGAGGCGCCAAAGCCCCCGCTGGCCTGGGGCCAACGGCCGCGGCTTGACGCTGCCTCCTCCTGAGCCGAGCAGCCTTGGGGCCCGCCTGCCTGCCGCTCCCTAGCCCTTGGCCGGGTCGAACCGAGACGAAATTCACACTCTCCCAGGCAACGCGGACGCGACCGGTGTAGTCTCTGTCCCGTACTGCCTCGGTCGTATGGTCGCCGAGGCGCCGAGGGCCGGTGGTTGCGCCGGGCTCGGCGAGTGCACAGACCTCCTCGCTGGTGGAGACCACGTTCTGATGAATTGCCCTGGCTGCGATGCCGAGATTGTCGACCCCGAGGGAGGAAAGGAAGAGGTCCTGCGCGTCTGCGCTGAGTGCGGTGGCCTCACGGTCGAGCTCGCCGACCTGAAACCGTTGCTCCTGCACAACAACCTCCCGGGTATCGAGTCGCTCGGAGGCCGCGTCGTCAAGGACGCAGACACCGGCGTCTGCCCCACCTGCCAAGTGGACCTGACGCTCTTTGAGGGTGGCGACCGCCAGCAGCCCGAGTTCTATGAGGTCTGCGAGGAGTGCGGCTGCGTCTTCATCGACGGCGACTCGCTCGATCCCGAGCTCGAGCCGGAGAAGCGCGTTGCTTCCTTCTTCAGCAAGTTTGCTGCGGCAGTGAAGAAGTCGCGCTCTGGTCCCTAGAAGGGGCTGGAGGCTTCAGCGACGACGCGAACGGGTCAGGGGCAGCCGTCCGACGAACAGGACGTGCTGGGCGGAGCCCCTTGCCCGCGCGCTGACCCGTCGCTCAGTGGCATCGAAGCCCGCCTCCCGCAACGAGCTCAGGAAGCGTGGCTCGGGGCCGGCAGACCACACGACCAGCGCGCCTCCAGGCACCAAGGCATCGCGGAAGGCGGCGATCCCGGCGGGTCCATAGAGGCGTTGGTTCTCGGCCTGGAAGAGGGCCGAGGGGCCGTTGTCTACGTCGAGCAGGATGGCGTCGAAGCGGCCTCGCTGGCTGGGGAGGAGCTTCCCGATGTCGGTGGTCTCGACCTGCACGCGCGGGTCGTCGAGCGGCGCCCCGGCGAGCCGGGCCAGCGGCCCCCGGTTCCAGGTCACGATGGGCTTAGACACCTCCGCCACCACGACGTGCGCGTGGGCGGGCAGGCGATCGAGCGCCGCGCGCAGGGTGTAGCCAAGCCCGAGCCCGCCTATCAGGACCGCTGGCGTAGTGCCTGGCGGGCGGCCCTCGAGCCCGGCCTGTGCCATCGCCTCCTCGGAGCCGTGGCGCGCGCTGGACATCAGCTCGCAGCCTCCGACCCGGATGGCAAACACGCCGTCGCGCTCCTGCAGGATGAGCTCCCGGCCGTCCGGTGCAGGCTCCTTGGCCAAGGTGGTCCAGGGCTTCATGGCCGGGACAATAGCGCGTGAAGGGGCCCGTTGCCGGGCGGCATCGTTCGGCAGTCACCGATTCCCCGCCTCGTCCTGTCCATGAGTGCACCCAAGGACCTGTGCTCGGCGATCGCCCAGCGGCTTGCGTCCTCCCCGCATGGTGTTCTGCGCAACCGAAAGGCAGGTGCGGTCATGGCAGTGATCCCTCTTCATCCAAGCGGCCGCACCCCCAGCGACCGGTGCCCGGAGCCGGGTGAACCCGCGAAGGTCCTCACGCTGGCAAGACCGACACGGCGGCCCGAGTATCTCGAGGCGCTCAAGGCCCTGCGCTGCGAGCTCCAGGCGATGCGCGCGCGCCTGCTCGATCTGGGGGTCCAGGTGGCCATCGAGGGTCCCCTGCACGAGAGCCCCGAGGACCAGCCTTGGGGCAAGGTCGTGATTCTGGGCGAGGGTGAGCTGGGGCGCATCGCAGACCCGGCTCTCTCAGGGGTCGTGGCGCTGATGAAAGAGATGACCTCCCTCATCGAGGCGCTCGCGCCTCGGCTCAGGCACTGACGCTCGCGTGTGCTCCTCCTGGATCGGCCTCGTCCAAGCTCGCTCCCAGATAGGAAACGTCCGCAAGAGCGCTGCATCCAAGAAGGCGTGAATGAACAGCGAAGCGCGGCTGAGAAGCGAGCGCGTCGCCCAATCCCCCAAAGGAGAGCGCATGAAGCCCCTGATCAACACCCTCGTCCCCGAGTTCAAGGTCCAGGCTTTCCACAACGGCCAGTTCAAGCCGGTCTCGAACGCTGATCTCAAGGGGAAGTGGTCGGTGTTCTTCTTCTACCCCGCGGACTTCACCTTCGTGTGCCCGACCGAGCTCGGGGACATGGCCGACAAGTACGCCCAGCTCAAGGAGATGGGAGTCGAGGTGTACTCGGTGAGCACCGACACCCACTTCGTGCACAAGGCCTGGCACGACGCCTCGGCCACCATCAAGAAGATCAAGTTCCCGATGCTGGCCGACCCGACCGGTGCTCTCAGCCGCGCCTTCGGCGTCTACATCGAGGAGGATGGGCTGGCCTACCGCGGCACCTTCGTGGTGGACCCCGAGGGCAAGATCAAGCTCGCCGAGGTCCACGACAACAGCATCGGCCGCAACGCCGATGAGCTGCTTCGCAAGATCCAGGCGGCGCAGTTCGTGGCCACCCACGCCGGCGAGGTGTGCCCCGCCAAGTGGACTCCCGGCGCGGCCACCCTGAAGCCCGGCCTGGATCTGGTCGGCAAGATCTAGAAGCTCAAGAAGCCTCCCGACCCTCGCGGCTGCGCCGTTCGTGCTTGGCCGCGGGGGAAGGGCGAGCCGGGTCGCGAGCCGTACCGCCTCGAGAATCCAACCGGCCCGTTCCCGCCTTGCCCACTTCGGTGAGGCGGGCTTCCCGATCCGCATCGCCTCCACCCCTCCTCCCAATCCGGAGACGCTGATGCTCGACCCTTCTATCGTCGAACAGCTCAAGGACCTCTTCGCCGCCCTCGAGTCCGAATACACGCTCGTGCTCCAACCCAGCGCCCACCCGAAGCAGGCGGAGCTGCGCGAGCTGCTCGGGCAGGTCGCTTCGGCGAGCACCAGGATCGGCGTGGTCGAGCAGGGTAAGGAGTCCGACTCCGTCCAGTTCGACCTGCTCAAGGACGGCGCGCTCACCGGGGTGCGCTTTCGGGGCGTCCCCGGCGGGCACGAGTTCACCTCGCTCGTCCTCGCCATCCTCAACGCCGACGGCAAGGGCAAGCTGCCCGACGAGGGCGTCCAGCGGCGGGTCAAGGCGCTGCGCGGACCCATCGAGCTGCGCAGCTACGTCTCGCTTTCCTGCACCAACTGCCCGGACGTCGTCCAGGCGCTCAACCAGATGGCCCTGCTGCACGGCGC
>JACRCT010000213.1 GCA_016218885.1 Deltaproteobacteria bacterium
AGCAGCTTCTTGGCGGTCTCCAAGCGAGGCTCGCCACCCGGGGAGGCAGGGAACCCCATCGACGCCGAGCGATCAAGCAGCAGGGCGACGCGGTTCTTCACCCGACTGGTCTGCATCAGCCGCTGGCCGGGCTCGAGCAGCAGGGCGATGAGGGCGAGTGCGGCAACCCCCCGCAGCCCCAGCAAGAGCCAGCGCCGGCCAGGGCGCGACTCGCGGCGCAGCGCGAGCGTGGAGAGCCACACCCCCACCGCGATCGCCACGGCCATCAGCCCCAGCGCCCAGGTGGGAAAGGGAGAGAGGCTGACCAGCCGCCACTCGTTGTAGACGATGGAATCCAAGTTCAGCCAGGTACCCTTGCCGCCCTCAAGTCACGACCATCCCGAGCCATCGCAGCGTCAGCGCCTCCGCTTCATGATGAACGGGAGGTGCACGGCGTCTTCCTTGTAGTCCAGGCACAGCGCGTAGAACACGAGGTTGATGCCCGTGCGCAGGGCCACCTCGCGCTGGCTCTCCCCGCCCGGGCTGCATTGGAAGTCCCAGTCCCCGTGCTCATCGCGGCTCCAGGCGCCCGCCAGGTCGTTCTGCGAGTAGATGACCGCGGCGCGGCGTCCCACCATGGCCGCTTCCATGAAAGGCCGCACCAGCAAGCGCCCGCCGTGGCGGTCGAGCAGGTAGTAGCTCCTGTAGACGACGTGATCGGCGCTCAGGCGAGAGAGGGGCGAGCCGGGCAGCACCCGGGCGATCTCCCGGCGGAACGAGGCGTCGAAGCCATCGCCGTTCGAGCCGTCGTTGGCGTCGGCGAGCATGAAGCCGCCCCAGGTGATCCAACGCCGCAGGTTCCCGACCTCGTCGGGGGAGAGCGGCGGGAACGGCCCCTCTCCCCCGAAATACAGGAACGGATAGCGGAACAGCGCCTGGTCGGCCAAGCCGAAGGGCCGCGCCTCGGGGAAGACCTCCGCGCTGGTTCGCTGCGAAACCTCCCAGCACAGGCGGCGAAGACCATTCGGGCGGGTGTCCCAGCGCCCCCCATGACGAGCCACGGCGGGGATGTACTTGGAGGTGTCCCCGAACGCGCGCACGCGGCCAGGCCACAGCGCTGCGGCAGCGCCCACGGCAATGCCCTTGAGGAAGTCGCGGCGGTTCATGCGCTCCCCGGTCTCACGACCCGGCAAGAACCGGGGCCCGACCGGCACCATTCCAGCCGAGGGAATCTACTGTACTCACCGGGGATGCGCTCACTCCTTTTGCTGGGGAAGGCCGCCACGATATCCCAACGGCCTTGAGCCACGTCGATCGTGTTAGGCTGCGCGCCCATGGCGAAGAACAAGGACACCAAGGAGAAGAGAGAGCGGTCGGATGCCACCAGCCCGCTGTCGGCACGCCCAGGTTGGGTCCAGCTCCTGAGCGCGGGAAACCACCGCACCGTTCGGGGCGATGCCAGGAGAGTCCTGGCAGATCCCGCGGCAGCGGAGTCCGACAAGGCTGCTGCGCGCGAGGTGCTCGCGCGAACCGCGCTCGATGCTGGCTCGTTGGGGGCGGGCCTGGGCGTGGGAGCGGCGCTGTTGACGATCCTCGCACTCGTGTACCTGTGAGGCGTCGCTGGAGACCTTTCTCAAGTCCCTCGATCGCCTGGCGACGCTCGACCTCTCGACCCCGCTCGATCTCCCAGCGCTCGTCGCAGCCACGAAAGCGCTGCCGCTGACCTGGGGCATCGGGTTGATCGGGGGAGGCCTCATCGCCTGCCTGGCAGGAGGGCGACGCTTCCCTTTGCGCATCCTGCTCGCTCCCTTGGCCATCCTCGGCGGGTACGCGCTCGGCCCGCGTGCCGCCCCGCTGGTTCATCTGTCCCCGCAATACGCCTCGCATCTGGCAGCAGGGGTCGCCGGGACCTGCGCCCTGATCTGGCCTCCCTGCGTGCTCTTCCTGGCGTTCGGCGCGCTCGGCGGGCTGGCGGGCGGCGAGCTCTCGGGCCAGCAGGAGTACTGGATAGGCTTCATCCCCGGCTTCCTCCTCGCCGGGGTGCTCGCCCTGGTCATCGCGCGAATCGTGGCGGTGGCGGTCAGCTCGGTGCTCGGCGCCCTGATGCTCGTGGGCGGGCTGCTCAGAGTCGTCTCCATCACCCGGCTCGCGCCTCTGGTCGATGGGGCTCTGGCGCTGTGGGTCGGCCTGGCCGGCTGCATGGCCATCGTCGCCATGGCCTTCCAGTTCAGGTTCAACCCCTCGGAGGACGAGAGCGGACGTGCCCAGCGGAAGGCCGACAAGCTCAAGCAGAAGGAGCTCAAGGTCGAGGACAAGGCACGGGAGAAGCGCTTCAAGCAGTATGGAGCGAAGGGCTCCTGAGCCTGGGCGCGCGGGTCTCCCCCACCGAAGGCTCCCGGAATCGCTGGGGCTCGCGAGGGGGCGCCTACAGCGGCGTGACCTTCAGGTTGTCGAAGTACAGGTCGGCCTCCCAGGACGAGAAGCCGAAGCGGTCGTGACCGCTTCCGCGCAGCGGAGCCGCGTCGTCCCACTCCATCATCAGCGCGCCGTCGGAGTACCACTGCAGCAAGGTGCCCTTGCGCTGGAGCTTCATCCGGTAGGTCTTGCCCTTAGTCACCTTGATGCCCTTGTTCTCCTTGCGGTCGCGGCCGTGCTCGTCGAGGCGGGCGAGCACCGAGGTCGAGTTCGACCAGCCGCCAAAGACGATCACGTAGCCCGAGGCGTGATCCCGGCCGTTGCCGAAGATCTCGCACTTGATGTCGCCCTCGTTGGCCTCGCTCCTCACGTCGAACTCGACGGCCACGTCGCCAGGGAGCTGGGCCTGGAGCCAGAGAGGATTGTTCTTGGAACCCGGAGAGTGCAGGACTCCGTTCTCGATGCGCCAATGACCGCCGGTCGCGAAGTAGTGGGGCCCGATCTCGCCGCGCTCGAAGTCGTCCGCGAAGGGGACCTGGGCGGTGACCGCCGCCTCGCCGCGCAGCAGATAGACGAAGAAGGGCGTCTGGGCGACGAGGACCACCGCCGCCAGGCCGGCGAGCTGCCCGCGGGTCAGCCCGGCCCAACGCGGCTTGCCGTCGGACTCCGACCTGGCTCTGGGGGCCTCCGCCTTGGTTTGATCGGCAGGAGCAATCGGGGTCGCGGTTGCTTGCTCGGACATCGGGCTGCCTCTTGGAGAAACGCCGGCACAGGGGGCGCGGGAAGCGAGGGATAAAGCCGCGCCGGCACGTCGAAGTCAAGGAGCGGCGAGGCCCTCACTCGCCCCGCGAGCCGATCTCCAGGTCCTTGAAGTCCGGCACCTCGCGCTGGATCCACTCCTTGAGCCCTCGCACGAGCTTGGCCTCGATCTGCCGGGCGCGCTCGCGAGTGAGGCCATACTGGTCGCCTATCTCCTGCAGGGTCATCGGCTCCTCGGCGATCAGGCGCTTCTCGAAGATGTACTTCTCCTTGTCCTTGAGCGTCTTGCCGAACTCGACCAGCTTCGCCCGCAGAATCTCCTTGAGCTGGTGCTCGGCGAGCCTCTCGTCCGCAGGCTCGGCGCTCGAGACGAAGCGCTCGCCGCGAGTGGTGCGCTGCGACTCGTCCGACTGGAGGGGGGCGTCGAAGCTGAACTCGTCTTGCGAGAGCCTCTGGTCCATCTCCGTCACATCCTGCTCGGTCACGTTCAGCCGCTCGGCCAGCAGCTTGGGAGTCGGGTCGAAGCCCTCCGCGGCCATGCGCGCCTGCTCTTTGCGCAGGTTGAAGAACAGCTTGCGCTGGGCCTGGGTGGTCCCCAGCTTCACCATCCGCCAGTTCTCCATGACGTAGCGCAGGATGTACGCGCGGATCCACCATGCGGCGTAGCTGGAGAGCTTGACCCCGCGGTAGGGGTCGAACTTCTTGACCGCGTGCATCAGCCCGACGTTGCCCTCCTGCACCAGGTCGAGCAGCGAGAAGGCGGTGCGGTGATACTCGTGGGCGATCTTCACCACCAATCGCAGATTGGCGGTCACCAGCCGATAGGCCGCATCGAGGTCGCCCTTCTCCCTCAAGCGCACCGCCAGCTCGTGCTCCTCTTCGCGGGTGAGCAGCGGGTGCCTCTCGACGTCGCGCATGTATCGCTGCAGCGCGTCGACGGGCCCCAGGCCTCTCTCGGCCTTGGCGAGGGCTCGAGGCTGCGGGGCCTCCACCACTTCGGCGTCGGAAACCTCGTCGTCCTTGCCCTGCTTGGAGAAGCTCTCTTCCACCTCGGCGTCCGAAACCTCCTCGGACTCCTCCTCGGACTCCTCCTCGGCTGTCTGCTCGACGACCTGCGCCTCTTCGGGGGCCGCCGCCCTCTTGCCGGAGCTCTTCTCCGACGCGGCGCCCCGAGCCTTGCGCGGACGCCCCAGCTGCTTGCGGGCGCGCTTGGGCGGCGCGGCCTGGACCTCCACTTTTGTGGCGGTCGGCTCGTCTACCGGGGAGGCCTCGGTGGGCCGCTCTGCTGCTTCCTTCTTCACGAGGACTTTTCTACTGGCAACCGGCCAGAGGAGCAACCCTCGCTGAAATCCCGGCACGCCGGGCTTGCGCCGGTTGTTGATCTTTTGTCGTATGCAGAAACCCCAAGCCGGCTCGGGCAATTGCGCCGCCCTTCACCGGCGAGGTATAGACAGGCGCCTTCGTGCCGGCAAAGCGCTCGAACGAGCCCGCGGCCGACGGCCCGGCGGGGCGCCCCGCTCACATCCCACAACTGAGGTCCGACATGTCCGAGCCCGGGACCGACACCATTGAGCCCACCACGGCGCCCAGCGCCACCGACACCTACTCCGAGGTCGCCTTCGAGGACCTCCCGCTCTCCGAGGCCGTCCGCGCCGGTCTGCGCGACCGTGGCTACGTGCGCCCGACCCCCGTGCAGGCGCAGACCATCCCCATCGTCTTGAGCGGCAAGGACGTGATCGTCCGCTCCAAGACCGGCACGGGGAAGACGGCCGCCTTCGGCATCCCCTTGATCGAGAAGCTGCCCGCCGGCGCCCGTTACCCCCTGGCGCTCGTCTTGTGCCCCACACGCGAGCTTGCCCTGCAGGTCTCCCAGGAGCTGACCGTCCTCGCCAGCCACAAGGATCTGCGGGTCACCGCCATCTACGGTGGCGCGCCGATGAAGCAGCAGACCGACGCGCTCGAGGACGGCGCGGAGATCATCGTCGGCACTCCGGGGCGGGTCTATGACCACATCCGCCGCCGCAACCTCGACCTGTCCCGGGCCCAGGCCGCGGTCCTCGACGAGGCCGACGAGATGCTCAACCAGGGCTTCTTCGAGGAGGTCATGCGCATCCTCGAGCGGCTGCCCGATGGCCGGCAGATGCTGCTCTTCTCGGCCACCGTGCCCCCGGACATCGACCGGTTGATCAAGCGCTTCACCAAGGACCCGGAGACCCTACTGCTCTCCGGCGACGACTTCACCGTCGAGAACATCGAGAACGTCCTCTACTACACGGTGGACGCCTACCCGAAGCCCAGGAACCTCATCTACCTGCTGGAGCTGGAGGAGCCGGAGAGCGCCATCGTCTTCGCCAACACCCGCGACGACACCTCGCTGGTCTGCGCGGTGCTCAACCGCAACGGGTTCGACGCCGAGGTCCTCAACGGCGACCTGCCCCAGTCGGAGCGCGAGCGGGTGATGGCCAAGGTCAAGCGAGGCGAGCTGACCTATCTGGTGGCCACCGACATCGCCGCCCGCGGCATCGACATCAGCGACCTCTCGCACGTCATCAACTACTCCCTGCCTGAGGACCCAGCGGTCTATCTGCACCGCGTCGGCCGCACCGGGCGCATCGGAAAGAAGGGCGTGGCGCTCTCCCTGGTAGGCGGCCGGGAGATGGTCACCCTGACCGCGCTGGAGAAGCGCTACGGCATCCACTTCGAGGAGCGCAAGCTTCCGACTCCCGAGGAGGCGCGCAAGCG
>JACRCT010000214.1 GCA_016218885.1 Deltaproteobacteria bacterium
CGTCCATGTCGTCGTCGCAGGCGTCACCCTTGCCGTCGCCGTCGATGTCCGCCTGCTCCTTGTTGGCCAGGCTCGGGCAGTTGTCGCAGGCGTCGCCGATGGTGTCGCCGTCGCTGTCGGTCTGCTCGCGGTTGGCGGCGAAGGGGCAGTTGTCGTTCGGGTCGGCGAAGCCGTCGCCGTCGGCGTCGTCGGCGTAGGCCAGGGTGTCGCCGTCGTCCGTGTACGCCACCCACACCGAGCAGCCACAGCCACATCCACAGCCGCCGCCCTCCTCCTTCGGCTTGCCGCACGCCGTCCCCAGGCACTCCGGGTTGTCCTGCATCTGCTGGGCGATCGCGCTGCCTTCCGCGAAGATCGCCAAGCCCAGGGTCAAACCCGCAATGACGAACCGGAGCTTCATGGAATCCCTCCTTCGGGGGTACAGCAGGAGTAGCGGCTTGGAATGGTACTCGAACCAGGCTGTGGCGACCAACGGACTCTCTTTGGCGCGAGGCGATGGCCCTCGCTCTCAGCCGTCGGTGCCCTGGACGGTCCCGGAGAAAGACCCGGTCAGGGTTCGGCCGGAACCGAGATCTCCGCCTTCGCCGAAGCGCACCGAGAAGCTACCGCTGACCGTCTCGCCGGGATGGGGAGGTCCGTCGAGCGTCAGGTCCCCTTGCACAACCGCGGGCAGCTGCCGGACGGGCTCGTTGTCGACCGCGCGCGAGACCGCCGCGCGCGGATGGCCGGGCGCGTACTCCTGGGCGAGGTTGATGGAGCCGGCATGAGAGACGTCGACCCCCTCGATCGCCACCGTCATGCGGATCACCACCTCGCGGCCCTCGGAGCGCAGGTAGGTCACCTGCACTGCCTTCTCCGAGCGGCGCACCAGCACCTCTGCGAACGAGAGATCGAACGCCTCGGACAGCGAGCCGTCGAGGGAGTTGCCCCCGCAGGCCCCCAGCGTGGTGGCGGCGGCAAGCGCCAGCAGTAGTCGTCGCACGGGGATCATCACCTCTGGATGGCGAGCTTGAGCACCTTGTCGGTGACGTCCTTGTAGGCGAGCACCGCCCGGCCGTCGGCCAGGTACGCGAGCTGGGTGTAGTGGCCGCCGGCCGGGTCCACCGTCAGCTTCTGCCACACGTCCTCGACGCGCCAGGTCAGCTGCAGCTCGTCTTCGCCGGCCGGGCACTCGAACAGAGAGACTCCCGAGCGGTCGGAGCAGACGTGGAAGGCGACCGCTGGCAGATCATCCGGTCTCCAGGCCACGACTGGCCAGTAGCCGCCCGTCCCCGAGCCGCGCACGATGTCGGCCCTGACCCAGTCCACGCCATCGGGCGACTCCAGGAGCTTGAGCTGCCCGTGGTCGGTGACGTCGAGGTAGGCGATGAGGTAGCCCACGCCTTGCTTCCAGGCGAGCTTGGGACCGCTCTCGGTATTGCCGGATTCGCGCACCTTGATCGGGTTGGTGGGCCAGGTGCCGTCGGGGTTGCGGCGGATGAAGTAGACGTGGCGCGGAGTGTCGAAGTCGCCGCCGGGCTGCACCGAGTAGGTGATCGCCGGCTGACCATCGGCGAGGACCATGGAGTTGAGGCCGCCGTGGCCTTCGGTGCGGTTGGAGCCGTTGACGGCCACGACGTCCTGCCACCCTCCGGGCCTGCCGCTCGCGACGTGCAGGAAAGAATGCTGGTAGTCCTGGACCGGGAACTGGCCGTAATGGATGTCGCGAAAGGCGACGAGGAGCTGATCGTTCGCGTCGACGACCATGGAGGCCCACAGCCCCACCACCTGGTCGAAGACGGTGGCTGCAACCGACTGGCTCCACGTGGAGCCAGTCCTGGATGCCACCACGGCGCACGCCTCGAGCCACTTGGTTCCCCCATTGGAGGGCGGACCGAGGAAGGCGACGTGTGCCTGGCCCGTGGAGTCGAGGACGACCGAGCTTCCGTAGACGTTGAAGGTCTGCGCCACGGTCTCGGGGGTCCCCGCGGCCCCGGCGGCGATGTCGTAGTCCGCGAAGCGCAGCTCGCGCACCACGCCCCCGTCCGCGGTCTGGACGTCTGCCCAGTAGGACACGGCGACGCGCTCTCCGCGCAGGGTCATCGAGATGGGGTACGAGCCCTGCGCGTTCTCGTCCAAGGTGACATAGGTCCACGGCGCCAGGGGGCCGGTGTCGCCGACCTGTGCGTCGCGCATCCCCGCGTCCGAGCCATTGGGGCCGCTCTCATCGCAGGCAGCGAAGGCGAGCGAGGCGAGGATCAGCATCAGGTTCCGCGTGGCCATCTTCGACCTCCGTCCCTTGGTTTCTTCGCGCCTGAAGACCGCCCTCATCACGTTTCTAGGGTGGTCCCTCGTTCCTGCCCAATGCTCTAGTCGTCTTCGGGCGCCTTGACCTCCGCCTTGAGCAGGTATTCGGCGGTCGAGTCGGACGAGACCTCGAGCAGGTGATCGCCGGCGCGGTACACGTTCTTGGTGCGGCTCAGGCTGCCCTCGGCTTCGACCTCTTTGAAGAACGCGGTGCCGTCGATGAGCTCCACGAACTTGCTGCCGCAGGCAGCGTCGTTCCACTCCATCCGCAGCTCGTGCCCCACCGCCCCCTGCGTCTTCAGGAAGACCGACAGCGTGATCGCCGCCTGGCCGTCGGTGCGGACGATGAAGCGACGGGTGCCGGGGAATTGGCCTTCGAGGTAGTACGAGTTGCCCACGAAGCAGCCGGCAGTGGTGGTGCACACCGGCCAGCTGCTGTTGCAGGGGTCGAGAAGTCGGCCTTCGATGAACTGGTCCGCCGCGTCGGGGCAGCCGCATAGGGCTGCCCCGAGCACGATGGCGAAAAGGACGCGCAGGCGCATGGACCGCTACTTGGCCATCTCGATGGTGACGTTCTCGCCCCAGCTGTCCACCGTCTTGGCCCGATAGGTGTTGGTCGCGTCCTCGGCGTACAGGCCGCCGCACGGCCACACCGAGCTCTTGGAGAAGGTCCCGTCCGCAACCGTGGTCACGTTCCAGCCAACCCAGCTCACCGGCGCACCCGCCGGCTTGAGGCAGCTGACCTTGATGTTCGGGAGCGGGGTAGTGTGGTCGGCAGCGTCCACGACCTTGCCACCCACCTTGTGGATCGCTGAGAGGCGGACGGCGGCGGCGGTGTTCGCCATCGCGGTGGCGTTGGCGTAGGTCCCGGCGGGGTCCTCGAACAAGAGCTCCTGGCAGGTCCAGCTGTGCTGCTGGCTGAACTTGCCGTCGGCGCCGGTGGTGAGGTTCCAGCCCGCCCAGGAGGCCTCGGCGCCTTCAGGCGGCTTGACGCAGCTGACCTTGATTCCCGACAGCGCCTTGGCGGGCGTGGCGGTATCGGTCACCGTGCCCGTGCTCGTGAAGCGCCAGACCGCCGACGGCCCCATGTTGATGGTCAGCGTGGGCGAGTTCTCGGCGTTGGAGGTGATGACCAGGCTGGCCTTGTGCTTGCCAGCCGCGGTGGGCCTGTAGACCACCGCCACGAAGGTGGTCTTGGTGCTCTCCACATTGCCCGCCGGCTGTCCGGCGACGGTGAAGAACTGGGCGTCGGGGCCGGTGATCTCCACCTTGCTGATCAGCAGGTCTTCATTGCCCTTGTTCTGCAGCATGACGGTGTCGCCGGGGGCCGAATCAACGTAGACCGCGTTGCTGAAGTCGGCTCCGAAGTTGAGCTCGACGCGGTCCGGCTGGATCTGAGGCTTGTCGGGCAGGTCGCCATCGCCGCCACATCCCAGGGCGGTCAGCGCCACAACGGCCAGCAGAGTGCAAAGGGTCCTCATCATGGGCTCCTTACGAGTGGTGCTAACAGTCAAAGCCTTCATCAGTGGGTGGCGTACCAGTTGACCCAGCGGCAGGGAACCGGGCAGTCGAACTCTTTGCCGGCATCATCTGTGGCGTGGATTGGGTAGGACCCCAAGGCGAGCTGCAGCCGCGTGGTGGAGTCCGCATAGCTGGTGCGGCCGATGGCCTCTACGACCACCTTGAAGACGCCCGAGCCGGCGTAGGACTTGAAGGCCTCCTCCTCGGGGACATTGCCCTGGTAGCCGTCCACGCAATTGCAGAGGGCGTCGCGCGCCTTGAAGGTTCCGGTGTCCTGGTTGAAGTCGAAGCTCTTCTGCATTCCCGCCAGCCCCGCGTCGTTGGCGCCTAGATACCATGGATCGGTCTGGCCGCTGGAGTAGCCCAAGTACTCGCCGAGGTTGTTGCCGGGCACTCCCTGTCGCTCGGTACAGGCGGCGTCCTTGCAGAAAATGAAGTGCAGCACGACATCGTGCGAGCGCTGGCCTGCGACCTGGCCGGCCGCCGCGCCGATGCTCCATTGCAGCCGGAGAGCCCGGTGGTCGGCCACGTCCTTGGTCCCCCCGTCGCCTTCGGGTATCGCCCTGACGGCGGGCGTGAAGCGGAACTCGAACCATTCGCGCTGGGTCTCGGCGTCGTAGTCCATGGGGCTGCGGGGCAACGCCTGAAGCCCGTTGGGCGCGCCGCGATTGATGCCGCCGTGGCCCCAGCCGAGCACCGTCGTGCCCTCGGCTCCAGGGTTGTCGAGATTGACGACGATGGGGTTGGACTCGCCGTGCGGCTCCTGACCAGGACGCACGTCCAGGGCGAGCTGGTAGGGCTGGTCGTCGGCCCCCTCGGCGCCGGAGAAGCCGACCTGCACGTACCAGGTGCCGGAGCCGGCGGGCAGGTAGACCGTGCCCTCGAAGTTGCCCAAGGCGCTGATGGTGGCGTCCTCGAGCCTCCTCTGCTTCAGGCACTGCCCCTTGCCGGTGCACCAGGGGCCTACGAAGGAGGGATCTCCCGCGCAGGTGGTGGAGCACTGAGCCGACTTGTCCACCGTGAACACCGTCAGCTCCTTCGGGGCCAGGGTGGGGATCGCCGGGAACTGCGCCGCCGCTGCGCCGGTGCCCGTGGGATAGCTGAAGCGGTAATGCAGCCGCGAGTTCGCAGCGCCGGCAGTGACCGCGTAGACGTCGTAGTCGCCGACATAGGCGAAGCGACCCGTGTACGTCGCCGACTGGCCTGGCGTCAGTCCCGTCGGCTTGGCGGTGTCCGAACCGTCGTTGCCGGTTGCGCCCTCGTTGGTGTCCAGGTCGGGGAAGAGGGCGACCTTCACCGTGTAGATGAAGCTGGTGTCCCCCGGCGGCTCGACGGTGTCGCTGGTGCTGCGATAGGCGTTGACCCGGAGGGTGTAATGGCCCGGGGCCGACAGCCTTGAGGTGGCCACCAGCTGGTCCTTCATGGGCGTGTCGGAGAAGTCGGTGGCCACCACGCCCGCAGGACCGGAGAGCTCGTAGTTGAGGCGGATCTGCGGGCCGGGCGAGGCGGGCGCCTGGATCGACACGTAGAGCAGGGTGCGCCCCCCGGCGCACGGGGCCACGTCGAACTGGAAGAAGTCGAGGTCCTTGGAGACCGAGAGGGCCCCATCCTTCTGGGCGAAGCCCCCGCAGGCCGCCAGGGGGATGGCGGTGGCCTGGGCGATCGTCTCGTTGGGCTCGTTCTGATCGGGGTCGGAGTCCAGCTGCGCGCGCACGGTGTACGGGTTCTTGCGGTCGAGCGCGGCGTCGTCGGCGCTGACGTCATGGCGCACCACCACGTAGTAGCGCCCCGCTGCGGTGAGCTTGCCGACCGCCTGCGCTGGGCCCGGGCCGCCCGCCGTCGACGAGCTGGCTCGCCGGGGGTCCACGCCGCTGGCGAGGGAGGTCCGCCCGTCCGCCTGGAGCACGTTGACCGAGAGGACCACCGGGGTGGAGGTGATGTTCTTGTACTGGGCCACCACCGTCAGAAGAGAGCGCGGCGGCAGCGGCTCGGGGACGTCGAGGACCCACCAGTCCACCGTGTCCAGGGTGTTGAGGTAGCTCTGCCGCTCCTCGGTCAGGGGCAAGGCGCATTCCGGGTTGCTGGAGGCGTGCTCGAGGCTGGCGCAGTCGTGCAGCCAGACCGAGGCGTCGGGCCCCGGCACGGGGTCGGCGGGGCAGCCCGTCAGTGCGGCGCAAAGCGTCAGCGCGAGAGCAAGTCGCAGGAATGCGGGGGCGCGGTTCATGAGCGGCCTCGGAGGTCAGGGAGCAATGAAATCGTCGGGGACCAGCGGCACCACGCCGTCCGGCGGATCCTTGATCCCGCCGATGGGGTAGCGGGCAGTGAAGCGCGCCACGCGGTAGAGCGGCGCCGCGTTCAGGTCGTCGCCGCCTGCCTGCACCACGGTCATCATCAGGTGGTTGACGCCCTCGCCCTCGCCGATGTCGAGCGTGGGCACGAGCAGCACGTTGTCCACCGTGAACTCGTAGCAGAACCGGCCGGTGGACTCGGTTACCGGCAGCGCCTCCACCCGGTAGCGATAGGCGCGGTCGGTGAGCAACGAGTCCTCGCCCAGCAGAGGATCGGTGTGCATGCGGATCTCGTTGGCGTTGGTGATGCCGTCGCGATCCGGGTCGTCCTCATAGTCAGGCGCCGAGGCCTGCAGCTTGCCGATCCACTCCATCAGGTCGGGGATGCCGTCTCCATCGGAGTCGAAGCGGGTGTTGGAGGCCCCCAGAAGCAGCTCGTCGCAGTCGAGCAGGCCGTCGCGGTCCAGGTCCTTGCCTTTCAGGTCGGCGGGGCAGCCTCGGTCGAGCGAGCTGCCGTTGGCGATCCACACAGGGTTGAAGGGCCCGCCGCGGTCGCGGAAGTACTTCTCCACGCCGTCGGAGAACCCGTCCGTGTCGGTGTCGCGGCGGGTGGGGTCGGTGCCCAGGCCCAGCTCCGCCGGGTCGCTGAGCCGATCGCCGTCGGAGTCGGGCTCGGTCACCAGGGAGTTGGGGCCGGAGTTGAGGTTGAACACCTGGATGTCCTTGACCAGGAAGGCGCGCTTGATGCCACCCAGGCGCAAGGACAAGTAGTTGATGGGCTCGCCGTCACGGAAGGAGCGGAACTCGCCCCCACCCAGGTCCGCCATGTTGCGCAGCCGGCGCGCGTCGGCCTCGATGATCTCCTGCTGGCAGGGGGTGGCGGGGTCGCTGTCGCAGTAGGTGGGCACCGGCTGGGTGGGGTTGAAGACGTGGACGGTGTTGAGGACCACGTCGCCGGCATCGGAGCGCAGCGCGCGCAGGGACCGGCAGCGCTCGTAGATCTCCTCGTCGCGCTCGTTGCCCTCCCGGGGGTGTCCGTCGGAGAGGAAGATGACCTGGTAGCGCGACAGCTCCGGATCACCGCTGGAGACGGCGGCCTGATGGCTCTTGGAGACGTCGGCGCTGATGGTGGCGAAGATCTCCGAGAGCGGCTTCACGAAGTCGGTGGTGTCGCGGTTGGCGCCGCCATTTCCGCCCGCGTAGGCGTAGGAGAGGATCGTCGCCGCCAGCTGGTTCCGGGCTTGGGGGGTGAGCGATTGGACGCTCTGGAACCCGCTCACGCCGCCGCTGGTGACCCAGGTGACGTCGCCGGCGAAGAGCATCACCCCGACGTAGATCTCGGGGCTGTCGGGTAGCGCATCGAGCAGGTCGACGAGCGCCTTGGCCCGGGTGCCGTCCGGGTCGGTGGCCGACATCGACTGCGAAGTGTCCATCGCGAAGAGGAGCTTGATGGGGCGGGAGAGGTTGCCGGTGGCCTCGGTGCAGAAGCGCCCCTGGACGCGGATGGCGCGGTCCTGCATGCCTCGCAGGCCTGCCGCGGGATCGAACAGATAGGCGTCGGAGCAGCCACCGGCTGCCCCCGCGGCTGCGGCCAGAGCCGCTCCCAGCCATCGCTTCATCGGCGACCTCGCAAACGTCGAAGAGCGGCCATTATGGTCAACGCCTCAACCGGTGGCGAGCCGCCCGCCCGCTCGCGCGTCAGCGCCGAGAAAGCCATTAGGGCACTGCGCCCTTGCAGAAGGTCCGGAAGTTGGTGGGGACCGAGGAGCCAGGGATGTAGGAGATGTCGTCCAGCCGAGCGAAGTCGCGCTCAGTCAACGTGAGCTCCGGCCCTGCGGGCGAGCGCAGGGACGGCGGCGCGAACTGGGCGAAGGCGCAGGCTTTCTTCCATAGCCCGTAGTCGCGCGAGACACCTGTCTCGGGGGCCTCTCCGAACGTCAGGGTGATGAAGTTGTAGCCGTGCTGGCCGGAAGCCTGGTCCGGGGTCATCAGCCGGATGTTGGTCACCAGGTAGTCGTAGCAGACGCGGCCATTGTCCTGTGGGACCTCGACGATCTCGTAGCGGTAGCTGTCGCGGGCGTGGACGAGCCGGTCGTCGAGCATGGGGTTGGAGTGCTGGAAGACCTCGAGCAGGTCGGGGACCCCGTCGAGGTCGTGGTCCATCAGCCGCTCGTTGGCTGCCGCCGGATCCATGCGCAGCAGTACCTCAGCGCCGTCGGGAATTCCGTCGGCGTCGGAGTCGGGCAGGGTCGGGTCGGTTCCCAGGTAGACCTCGGCAGCCTGCGACAGCCCATCGCCGTCGGTGTCGCGGCAGCTGAAGACCGCGATGAACCCCGGACCGTCCTTGCAGCCGCGGGGGTCGGGCAAGAGCGGGTCGAAGCCGCGCGGCCGGTGGGCAAGCTCGAAGGAGTCGGGAAAGCCATCGCCGTCGGTGTCGACGTTGAGGTGGTTGGTGCCGACGACCCGCTCGGAGTCTTCCGTGTCCGGGACGGCGTCGCCGTCGCTGTCGAGGCTGGGGCCCTGGAGCACGGGGAAGGCGGCCGTGTTGGAGACCAGCAGGGTCTTCTGCACGAACCGGCTGGCCAGGCTGGAGTAGTCGAGCGAGCCCAGCTCGATCTGCGCCATGTCGGTGAACTGCTGGAAGGTGCCGTTGCCGTGCTTGATGGCTATCTGCCGCAGGGTCCACTCGGCCACCCGCGCTGCGTCCTCGGCGGTTCCGCCGGGGATGCTGTACACGTCGCGCATGCAGATCTCGCCGCACAGGTTCACCGCCTCCTTGTTGAGGAGCATGATCGTGTGCAGGCGGACCTCGCCGATGTTGTACTTGTCCTTGAGCGCCGAGAGCCGGTCCGCGGCGTCGAAGACCTGGTAGTTCTGGTTGCGGTCTGCGCCCGCCGTGAATCCCAGGACGATCTCCTGGTCGTTCTCGTCGAGATTGGGGTTCTCGAGGATGTCACCGTTCTCGTCGAGCAGCGGGTTGCAGAAGGTGACCGGGTTGTCCCTCCAGATGCCCCAGGGCCGGGCGGGGGTGGCATAGACGCTGGGGTCGGGGTCGGCGTCGTTGGTGGTGCAGCGCGGGTAGGGAATGCCATCGGTGAGGAGGATGACGACGTACTTGGTACGCGGCAGCTCGCCGCGCCGTCCCGCAGTGACCAAGCCCTGGATGTCCGCGTCGATGCGCGCGTAGGCCTCGGCGAGCGCGCCCTGGTAGTCGGTGCCCTTTCCCAGCTCGTTCTGCAGGGCGTCGATACGGGTGGGCAGCGCGCCGTCGCTGGCGGGAGTGAATCCGGTGGCGGGATACATGTTCGATACCTTGGAGTCGAACGGGATCAGCGCCACCTGCACGTTCCTCTGGTTGCGGAAGCGGTCGATCAGGCTGTGCAGGGCGCGCACGCGGCCGGGGGTGGTGATCCCCATCGCCGCCAGCTGGTCGCCCACGGTCTCGCAGAATCCGTTGCTGGCCTGTGAGCCGGGGCCGTCGGAGATGCACATGGATCCCGAGCTGTCGATCAGGAAGACGATCTTCACCGGGAAGCCCGAGGGATCGGGGGGATTGGTGCACACCCGACCGCGGATCTGGAGCCGATCGTCGAGGGTCGACTCGGTCACCGCCTGAGGTTGCAGGAGCGCTTCGGTGCACGCCGAGGACAGAAGCGCGAGGGTGAGAAGCAGCGGTCCCTTACCCATGATGCGACCTCCAATCTGGCCTTCGGTCCAACCTGACGGCTCCCGGTTGAGTACATCGCCCCGCGGCCCTCGCCACAGCGGAGGCGCCACTCTTGTGGCCTCGTGAAGCCAAAACGGACGGATTCGTCCTCCGATGTGGAGCGGGCACCGGAACGATCAGGGCCGGTTCTCGTTGACGGCCTCGTCCAAAAAGATGAGGGGATCCGCGGGGATACGAGTCGCCGGGGGCTTGAAGACCACCTGCTGGGCCTGCCAGCGGGCGATGGAGCCGCCGGAGTCGAGGCCGAAGACCGCGTAGAGGTAGAGGTCGTTGCCCCCCTCCTCATGGGATGAGGTTTCGCGGGTCTTCACCAACCCGATGTTCGAGAGGGTCACCCGATAGCGGGTTCGCCCCGGGCAGGGATCGTTGGCTGCCTCCTCGCTTCCAGGAGGTGGCGGCGACTCCTCTTCCCAGTCGTAGGCGCCGGAGTGGGAGCCGATGAACTCCAGGTCGTTGCTCGTGGGGTCGGTGTGGCGGCGCAGCTCGTCGAGGTTGCCGAACCCATCGCGGTCGGAGTCGAGCGTGCCCTCGTGCACGATGGGGTTGGTCCCGGCGTAGAGCTCCACGAGGTCGGGAATGCCGTCTCCGTCGGTGTCGCCCATGCAGTCGTTGGTCCCCACCAAGCGCTCCTCGCACTGGTTGAGGCCATCGCGATCGGCGTCGATGCCCAAGTCGCAGCCGCGCACTTCGTTGGCGGTGAGCGGGTCCAGCCCGGCCACCACCTCCACGCCGTCCAGCAGGCCGTCGGTCTCGGTGTCGGGGTTGTCGGGGTCCGAGCCCAGCTTGTCCTCGTCCTCGTCGGGTAGCCCATCGCCGTCGGAGTCGGGCAGCAGCGCCCCGCCGCGGGCGCGCGCGTGTCGATTCCAGGAGAGGTCGGTGCGCAGCTTGAGCGGCTCGACGACGCCGGCGAGGTTGAGCCCCGACAGCGCTGCCTTGAGCCCCTGTACGTCCGTGACGATCTCCTTGGTGCCGCCGTTGTTGGCGATGATGGCCGCGTGGTCGCGGGCTACCGGATCGGACGTCGTGCCGGCCACGTAGATGGGCTGCACGCTCACGTCGCCGGCACCGTACTTGTCCATCAGCCCTCGCAGCCGCAGCGTTTCCTGAGCCAGCATGCATTCGCCGCAGCGGGTCGTCGTGTTGCGACAGGGGTCGTCGTCGGCGAGCAGATCGCAGTAGCTGGCGGGCGTGGCGTCAGGACCGAACATCACCACGACGATGGTGTAGCGCCCGCGGGCCCGGGCGCCCTGGCAGTCGTCGATGAGGATGCCCGACACCAGCGAGCCCGAGAGTTGGATCGCCCGCACCAGCGAGGTGGGCCCGGGCTGGGCGAACGTGCTGTAGCGGGGCAGGGCGGAGGAGAAGGCGGCCTCGTCGGAGAAGCCGCCCTGCAGGAAGTTGAAGGCGTAGTCGTTGTAGGCCACCAGGCCGTAGCGCACGAACGGGCTCGAATAGCGCTGGAGCGCGGTCTGCACCGACTCCTCGACCGCAGCTCGGGCATTGATGTCCAGCCCGACGCCTCCGTGGAGCGCATAGAGGATGCGGGTGGGGAAGTGCCGACCGGCCGGAACCGGCATGCAGAAGACGCCCTCGAAGGTGGCCCGGTCGGGAAGGTTCGCTCCCTTTCCCTGGACCGAGTAGACCGAGGCGTCGGTGCAGCTCGCCGTGGCGAGCAGGAGACCTGCGACGAACGCGAACGGCTGGCGCATGGCGCGTCACTCTACACCACAGGCCAGGACGCGCGCATTGCACGACTACCCGAAGCTGCGTGGCATGGAGCTCGTCGCTGGCGTTGTGCGTGCGAGTGTGTTTGACAGCGCGGGCCGCCGTTTGGCTTACTGAGCCCTGTTTTGCAACCCGCGTCTTTCGCGCGAGGTGCCGATGCGAGCTGCCGCCGTGATGTGCTTGGCTCTGGGAATCCTTCTCTGCTTACCTGTGCTGGCCATGCCAGCGCAGGCGGCGGCCGGGAAGCGACGCCCCACCGCCGCCCAGCCCAAGGCGCAGCCTCCTCCGCCCCCCGTGGCCGAGGATAAGGCCGCGGCTCCGACGTCTGGCGGTGCTCCGGCAGGCGCGCCCTCGGGAGACGTGGCCGTGGGCCCGCGTGGCCCCACGCGAATCGATTTCGATGATCGGCTCATCCAGGGACAGACCAACAAATCTGGCGCTGTCTACCTCTTCGACCGAAAGGAACTTTCGGTGCGCAGCATGGTCAGACAGAGGACGAGCTTCAGAGACCAAATCGTTAGAGACATCCTGACCGAGTAGACGAACGTGGCCGACGCTTCGGTACTCCAAGTCGTAATCTTCCGTGAAGGGACCCTCGTCGGGACCGAGGTGTTCCTGCCCGGCGAGTATGCGGTTGGCAGCGATCCAGGCTGCGAGCTGGTGCTCACCGACGAGGTCGTCGGCCGCTGCGCCGCGTTCCTCAGCTTCCGCGAGGGGAAGATCACCCTCCAAGACGGGGGCGCTGGCGGCGGGGTGAGCATCAACGGCGAGGCGAAGAGCCTCTCCGAGGTGCGCGCCCTCGATGACGTCGCGATCGGTCCCTTTCTCCTCAAGTTCCGGATCGTCGGCCAGAAGCGGCCAGGTGCTCCCGCGCGCCCTGCCGCACCCGCACCGACCAAGCCGGCCGCGCCGGCGGCGGCCATGTCCAGGGCCGTGGCCTCGGTCCCAGCGCCGGTTGCCAGGTCGCTGCCGCCCGACGATCGCGAGGTCACGGTACGCGCCACCCTACCGGAGGTCCTCATCCCTCCGGCTGCAGCGCCTGCGCCGACCCCTCGCGCACCCGAGCCTCCTCCCGCTCGGTCCTCGCCTCGGAACGTCGCGTTGCAGACGCCGATCCCGCGCTCACCGCCGGCTCCCAAGCCACTCATGGCGGTGCAGACTCCTGCGCCGCAACCTGCTCCCAGGCTTCCGACTCCTGCTCCCGCGCCGGTTCCCGTCCCGGTTGCGGCGCCCAGGCCCGAGGGGCCGGTTCCGCTGCCCGCGCCCGTCGCCGCGCCCGCGGCCCACGTCCGACCGGCCGCGCCGGCAGGCAGGTCCTCCGGCAGCAGCCTCGATATCCGCAAGAAGGGGCGCAACCC
>JACRCT010000215.1 GCA_016218885.1 Deltaproteobacteria bacterium
GCTGGGTGGCCAGGTTCTGTGGCTGGCGGGTTGCCCGTCGAAAGTCGATCTCTGCCGGAACGCCACCTGCGGCGAAACCTGCTGCCAGGCAGGGCAGGTCTGCAATGGCGCGGGGGCGTGCTGCACGCCCGACCCCTGCGGGCAGAAGGAGTGCGGCGACGACGGCTGCGGGAGCTCCTGCGGAGCCTGCTCGCAAGGCTCCCGCTGCAACCTGGCGGCGCGTCTGTGCGAGACCTGCAGCCCGGAGACGAGCGAGGGCTTCTGCGCCCGGCTGGCGCTCTCGGGCAAGGTCTGCGGGCTGATCGCGGACAGCGACTACTGCACCGGGGAGGAGCGCACCGAGGACTGTGGCGGCTGTGACGAGGGCTCGGTCTGCACCGCCGACCACCGGTGTCTGTGTGGCCAGAAGTCCCCCGAGGAGTTCTGTGCCGCCGCCGGAGCTGCCTGCGGCACCTACTCCGGGATGGAGTGCGGGCAGCTGCGCACCGAGGAGTGTGGCGGCTGCCCCGAGGGCGAATGCGTCGACCACACCTGCTTGGGGTGCGTCTACGAGGGCGACCTCGTCTTCTGCGAGCGCCTTGCCGCCTTGGGCCGCCGATGCGGGTCGGTCGGGGCGCGCGACAACTGCGGGGCGACGCGAACCGTCGAGTGCGGCGTCGGGGCCTGCCTCGCGGGCGAGCGCTGCGATCCCACGACCAACGGCTGTGAGCCCTGCGTCGCGGAGAGCCCGGCGCTCTTCTGCCAGCGCATGGCCGAGGCAGGCAAGCGCTGCGGCGTGGTCCAGGACGAGGATCTGTGCGGGATCGCGCGCACCGAGGATTGCGGCGACACCTGCTCCAGCCAAGGGGGCCGGGCGTGTCTCCAGAACGTGTGCGTGCCGCCCGGAGTCCCGGCCAACGACCGCTGCGCGAGCCCCGAGCTGCTGGCCTTCGGCGGTGGAGGTACCGTCACCGTGACCGGCGACACGACCCGCGCCGCGGCCGACGAGGAGGGAACCTGCTCGCCCAATCTCTCCGGGCCCGACGTGCTCTACCGGCTCGAGATCGAAGGCGCCGCGCCACGCAAGGTGGCCGTGAAGGTCACGGCGGTGGGGACGCGCGAGCTGGCTCCGGTGGTCTACCTGCGCTCGAGCTGCGCCGATCCTTCCGCTGAGGTCGCCTGCGCCCGCGGATTTGGGGCTGCCTCGTTCGAGATCGGCCGCCTGCCGCCCGGGGCCTACTGGCTGGTGGTCGATAGCGAATCCTCGGCCTACGCCGGGGCCTTCGACCTGCAGGTGACGATGGGTGAGGCCGAGCCGATCCCCGCCAATGACAGCTGCGGCGGGGCGATTCCCGTGACCGGCGCCGGGGGGGTCGTCGCCGGGACGACCGCGGGCGCGACCGACGACAGCTCCGGCCGCTGCGCGACTCCCTTCTTCCCACAGGACGGACCGGACGTGACCTATTCCTTCTCCGTGGCTCCCGGCGAATCCCGGTCGGTGCATGCCCGGGTCGTCGCCGCGGCGGGATCGGGACTTCACCCCGTGCTCTACCTGCGGCGCGACTGTGCCGACGCCGACCCCCTGCTCGAGCTCGGCTGCAGCGACTACCAAGGGGAGGGCGCGACAGAGCTCCTGGTGGGCAGGCTCGAGCAGGGCGAGTACTCGCTCATCGTCGACGGCGAGGAGCGGACCGCGGGGGCCTTCCAGCTGGAGGTGACCCTGTCGGCGCCGGTCGAGCTTCCCGACAGCTGCCAGACGGCCAAGCACCTGCTCGCCGATGGCAGCCAGACGCTCACCTTCACGGGCGATACCTCGGTCGCCACCCATGGCTCACAGAGCGCTCAGTGCCAGGGAGGCAACGGGAACGATCTCGTCTACGACTTGGAGCTGCCGGCGAGCCAGGGGCCCAAGGATCTGCACATCACCCTCGTCTCCGCCGACCCCCAGGGGCTGCCGCTGCTGTACGTGAGGAAGGGGAGCTGCATGGACACCGACCCCTCCAACGAGATCGCCTGCGACAGCTCGTCCACGCAGGGAGAGGTCTCCGTGCGCCTCCGCTCGGCCCAGCCGGACCACTACTTCATCTGGGTCGACGGGCTGAACAGGAATGCCGGCCCCTTCACCCTGACCGTGCAGATCGCCGACCCGGAGGCGCCCCCGGCCAATGACGGCTGCGGGGTGGCGGGGGAGGGCGCCGCGCAGGTGGTCCTCGACGCCAGCGGCCATGGCGTGGTCCAGGCAAGCACGCTGGAGGCATTCACCAGTGACTCGGACCAGGCCTCCTGTGGCACGGCGACGGGACGGGATCTCGTCTACGCGGTGGACACGACCGGGATGGGCGAGCGCGACCTGAAGGCGAGCCTCACCTTCCAGAGCAACACCAACCCCATCCTCTACCTCTGGGCCCAGTGCGATCCTCAGGCGGCGGAGAACGAGCTGGACTGTGCGTACAGCTGGGGAGGCACGGCCACCCTGCTCGGGCGGAGGCTCGCCGAGGGCAGATACTTCCTCTGGGTAGACCAGAAGGCCGGCGAGGAGGGCCCGTTCGAGCTGGCGGTGGACGTGACCGTCCCCCCGGCGTCGCCCTGCAGTGCTCCGGTGCTCGTCGATCTCTCCACCGGGCACGCCGTGGTGGACGGCTCCACCGTCAATACCGCCAACACCACCCAGGGGCTGTGTGGCGGGAAGCTGGGCAACGACGCGGTGTTCCAGCTCACGCTCGCCCAGAGGCAGCGGCTGAAGGTCCTGGTCACCCCGCACCCGGATAGCCTCGACTACAGCCCCACGGTTTATCTGCGCGGCACCGATTGCCCCGACGAGGCCGCCGCCATGCAGCTCGCCTGTGCAAAGGGCGCGGTCCCTGGCGACTCGGTGGCGTTGGAGGTCAAGAACCTGGCCGCCGGCACCTACTACTTGTGGGTCGACGGCGCGGTTCCGAGCCAGGTCGGTGACTTCGAGGTGCGGGTGGACCTGGAGGCGCCGATCTTCCCTCCCGGCAACGACACCTGCGGCCCCGGCGGCGCCAACGTCGTGGCCCTGCAGCAGGGGGTCGCCTACCACGGCTCGACCAGCGACGCCCTGCCGGACTACGGCGCGCAGCTCAGCGACACCTGCCTGGAGCAGAACGGCGACTGGCCGGCGGTCGGCCCCGACCTCGTCTTCTCCTTCACGGCCACCACGAGCCGGCTGCTCGAGGTCTTGGCCACGCCCGACGACTGGGACGTCTCCCTGTGGATCTCGACCGGGGTCTGCGGAGGGGAGGGAAGCGCGTGCGTGTATGCCGCGGACGGAGGGTCCAGGGGGGCCCGCGAGACGCTGCTGCTGCCCGCGGTGGCGGGGACGACCTACTACTTGCACATCGACGCGTGGAAGGACCTCAGTGGGCCCTTCACCCTGCTGGTCCAGCCGCATCAGCCGCGCACCAACGACCAGTGCGGCGTCGACGGGGCGAACGCCGTGGCGCTCCACCTGGGCGATGCGCCGCTGGTGGGGGACAGCACGGTGGCGGTCGATGACTACGGGGACCTGATGTCGCCGCCGTGCTACGTGGACACCAACTGGTGCGCGCCGGGAAACGACCTCGTCTACCTCTACCGGCCGGAGCACGACGGCGAGTTCGTCGTCGAGGTGGTGCCGGTGGGGTGGGACGTCTACGTCTGGTACACCCTCGACGCCTGCGGCGGGAACGGGATGACCTGCGTCCACGCCGCCGACAAGTTCTCGCTCAGAGGGACCGAGCGGCTGGTCGTGCCGGGGATGGCCGGGCGGCGCTACTTCATCTATGTCGACTCCTACGGCAGTTTCCCCGACACCATGCCCGGAGGACTGTTCACCATCCAGGTGCAGTAGGCGAGGGCACCGGCATCGCGTTCCGGTCCCCGTCGCCCAGCAGGGCGCTGACCCACCTGGGCCGAGGCGTCGGTTCTCGATGTACGGGGCGGCATCGTCGGCCTCGGCCACCCCGCTCGAGCGCGAAGGTCGCCAAGGCTTGCCTCCTTGACTGGCGAATGGCGCACCAGCGGCGCTTGCGCCAACCATCGCGATCCGGTGCAATCGGCCCGCTCGCGCCCTGTTCGCGGGCATGGCTTTCTACAGCGGAGGCATCATGCACGCGCTCATCGTCTGCGCATTCTTCATCGGCATGCTGTTGGAACCAGGCTCGGCTTTCGCCCAGGAGAAGGACAAGCCCGGCTGCGTCCGAGAATGGTGCCTGGAGAAGGGTCTGCCGAAAGATCTCGAGTCCTCGGACCTGACCTTCGTCTGGACGAAGGACTCGAACGAAGCCTGGACGGGGACTCGGGACGGCAAGCTGCTCCGCTGGAACGGCAAGAAGTGGACGGTGATCCCCACCGGCACGGACGCGATCATGACGGCGGCCTGGGGAGCCGACGCACGCGAGATCTGGCTGGCGGGGTTCAGGGCGACGGAGCCCCCGGTGCTCTTCCGCTGGGACGGGCGCAAGCTGTCGAGCTTCGCCTGCTGCTCGCAGCCGGGGACCGAGGCGAACGCGCCCGACGCGCAGAAGAAGGGGCCAGTATTCTTCTATTCAATGTGGGGAAGCAGCGCGTCGGACATCTGGATGACCGGCGAAGAGGGATGGGTCATCCACTACGACGGCAAGACGTGGACGGCCCAGCGCGCGCCGACCAAGAGCCATCTCTTTGCCATCTGGGGCACGGCCAAGGACGACGTTTGGGCCGTTGGGTATAAGGGCGCGATCGTTCACTACGATGGGACGGCGTGGTCGGCTGTTCCGAGCGGGACCGGGAAGGACCTCCGATCCATCGCCGGCTTCGGGAAGGACGACATCCTGATCGGGGCTGACGGCCGTCTGCTGCATTGGGACGGAAAGGCCTGGTCGGGAGACAAATCCAAGCGCCTGCAGCTATCGACGATTGAGGATGTGAGCAGTCTCCTCTTGTTGTCTCCGGGCAACATGTGGGCAGTGGCCGGATCGAAGCTGCATCACTACGACGAGGAGTTGGGACTCGGCTGGCTCCCGCTGTCAGTCCCAGGAAGCAACAGCGTGAGCGGGATCGGCGGACC
>JACRCT010000216.1 GCA_016218885.1 Deltaproteobacteria bacterium
ATCGATGGGCAGCTTCGGGGGCGCTATCAGGCGCCGTGGAGCCAGACTCCGGCGATCACCGTCACCGCCAATGCCTCGCCTACGCCTTCGCTGGTCCGGCCGTAGCTGTGCGTGCACGGTCTTTGGGGCCGCGACGCAGGGCAAGCAGTTGGAAAACGTTTTCCAACTGCTCGCCTCCCGCTCCCAAGGCGGGGCAACTCGACGCCCTCTCTTGTGGCACTCTCTCGAGGTCGAGGAGAGGCGCTGGAAGGGCTCCACCCCGGAGCCACCGTGGGAAAACGTTTTCCCGCGGTGGCTTGGGGCCAGGGCGCGCAGACCAGTGGTCAACGAGGTCGACGTTCTGGCATGCCCCTGCGGTTGGACGACGCAAGATCAAGGCGTTCTCCTGAGCTTGCCGAAGGGCCTGGCGGAGCGATTGCGCGCAAGATCCTCGATGAGCTGGGCATCGACGCCACGGCACCACCGATACTGCCGGCCCGGCGGATACCGAGGCAGGAGTGATTCGACCTGCCTCCAGACTACTCGGGCATCGACGAGCAGTACCCCGACTCACCGTAGTCGGGCCTCACGCTTCCGGACCGGCGCTCGGGAGGCGTGAAGCCTCCGCGCGCCATCTCAAGCCTCGGCAACCCGTCGGTCGAGGCTTCCGGACTCGGCGATCGGCGCCAGGTGCGGTGGGACCCGGGCGGGGCCTCTCGCGCAGAAGGCTGCTTCTTTTCATTGGCGCTGCTGGCGCGAAGCCGGCGAGCTACCGCGAGGCAGCAGCGCACGGATCGCTGACCTCGATCTTCGGCTGCGACGTGTCCAACGGGTCCTGGACCTGCACGTGCAGGGCTGCGTGGAGGCGCAGCTCAAGGAGACCGAGGCGTTCAAGGAGCTCGTCGCCGCCAAGGAGGCTCGCCAGGGCCTCGCCGCCCTGATCGACACGCTTGGCTGCATCAATTCGGCCTCCTGTTCGTGCTCTACCTCCAGCGCGTGCTCGCACCTCTGGTCACTCGAATGCGGCAAGGGTTTCGCGCACCGTGCCGAAGGTTGCTTCGTCGACGTCGCCGAAGTTTTCGGCGTTGAAAGCCTCCGCGAGGATCGTCCGGCCGTTCTTGTTGTCGGCCAGCCTACGAAGTGCGCTCGAGATCGCGGTCTTCTCCGCGTCGGGCAGATCGGCTCGCACGACCACGAGATCGTTGGGGATGGGCCCGCTTGCAACGACGATCTGCAGCTTCTCGGCCTGCGCGCCCAAGGCATGCACGCACCCGGTCACGACCTTCGCCGGCTGGCCGTCATGGTCGACGGCCCAAGAGGCGCCAAGCTGGGCCCGGCCCTGGACGACGTCGTTGCACCAGGGCTCGGGGCCGTTCCACGAGCGGCCGCGAAAGAGCTCGAGGTTGATCTCTCGCCACGAGAGGCCTCGGCTCCGAAGCTCGGCCTCGATGAAGACCTGTTCCGTCGTCTGCAACGTCCAGGTGACCGAGGTACCTCGCGAGGCTCTCAGATCTTCCAGCGATCGCAGCGGGCTCCCCGCCGCCGAAAAGAGCACTGCGCGGTGCGTCGGCTCTCCGCCGCGGATGGCGGTCGCCAGGCGGTGCACCTTCCGGTCGAGCTCGCCGCCGACATAGGTAAGCGCGGAGACGTAGGCGACGTCGACGCGGCCCTGCACGAACAGCTGGGCGAGATCCTTGCCGCACCTCTCTGGCATTGGGTGGGCGCGCACCGGGGTCGCGAGCGCCTGGCTCAGGAACCGGGCTACGGCGGTCGGCTCGCCCAGGGTCGATTGGACGACCACGGCGGTGCGCGTGCCTTGGGCGAGGTCGGAAGGCGCGCAAGCCATCGGCATCGGAATAGGTGAAGGCTTCGCATAGAGAGGTTCGGGGAGCGCGATGCCGAATCCAGTGGTGCAGGCTGCGAGGCCCAGCAACAGGGAGGTCAGAGCGAAGACGCGCATTTGGCTGGCAGCTCAGCACTCCCCGAGGTGGACAGCAAGCTCGCCCTACACTTCACTTCGACACGCATTCCGGTCGACGGCCACCCGTGGCGCCCGCGCGCCAGGCCAGAAGGGAAGTCTGCAGTCGCAGATCCTCGGGTGCCGAGTGGGGCGCCCCGCCAGGGCAGAGAAGAAGCGGGGCGTGTTCGGGGGGCCTGGCGGCCACCGTCACCGCCAGCTTGCCGATCCCGCTGCTCGTCTTCGCCTTCCAGCGCCACATCGTGCGCGGGCTCACCGCGGGGACGGTGAAGTAGCGGGGACGGGCGAGCCGCGTGCTCGTTGACCTCCCGATGTCGTGGAACCGGCAGCGGTCGGTGGCCGGGCTTGGCGCCTTCAGCAATCTTTGCCATCGAGCAGGCGGCGCACGCGGGTCACCAGCTGCTCCGGCTCGAAGGGCTTGGCCAGAAACTGCGCTCCATCGGCGAGCAGCGCCGCCTGATCGATCGCCTCGGTGCTGTAGCCCGACATGAAGAGCACCCTCAGGCCCGGGCGCTCGCCGCGCAGCTGCTCCGCGAGCGGCTTGCCCCCCAGCCCAGGCATCACCAGGTCGGTGACCAGCGCTTCGATGACGCCGCCGTGCTTGCGAGCCTTCTCGAGCGCCGATTCCCCGCTGGAGGCCTCGAGGACGGAGTAGCCGTAGCGCTCCAGCGCTCGGCGGGCCATGCGGCGCAGCGACTCCTCGTCCTCGACCAGAAGCACCGTCTCGGCCCCGCTGACCTTCGACGCCGCCTCGAGCTCCAGCGGTACGGGTGCCTCTTCGCTGCGGGGCAGAAGCATTCGCGCGGTGGTTCCCCGGCCAAGCGTCGAGGCGAGCTCGAGCCAGCCGCCGTTCTGCTGAAGGATCCCAAACGCGGTGGAGAGGCCCAGCCCAGTCCCTCGCCCCTGCGGCTTGGTGGTGAAGAAGGGCTCGATCGCCCGGCGCAGGGTCTCCTCGTCCATCCCCGTCCCCGTATCCGAGACGGTGATCTCGACATGGGGCCCAGGCCGGGTGCCGGGCCGGAGCTCGCAGTCCGCGGCGCTGAGCGAGATGTTGCGGCCGCTCAAGGTCAGCCGCCCTCCGCGAGGCATGGCGTCGCGAGCGTTGATGGCGAGGTTGAGCAGCGCCTGCTCGAGCTGGGTGGGATCGATCCGCACGGGGCCGAGATCCACCGCCAGATCCGCGATGACGACGACGTCCTCGCCGATGATCCGCCCCAGCATGCGACGGGTGTGGACGATGAGCTCCCGCGGATCGAGGACCCGCGGCTTCACCGGCTGGCGGCGGCTAAAGGCCAGCAGCTGCTGCACCAGATGGCCGGCGCGACGGGAAGCGCCCAGGCCGTCCTCCAAGGCCTGGCGCAGCGTGGTCCGCTCGCCGGCCTCCTCCATTCCATAGGCGAAGGCGCCGTGGATCACGGTGAGCAGGTTGTTGAAGTCGTGGGCCACTCCGCCGGCCAGCCGGCCCATGCTCTCCATGCGTTGCGCGAGCTCGAGCTGGCTCTGCAGCGCCAATGCCTTCTGCTGCGCTGCCTGCTCGGCCAGACGCAGCTCGTGCTCGCGTTCGGCACTGCGCTCCAGCTGGCGGCGGACGAGCCGCAGAAAGCCGAACGCCGTAGCGACCGAGAGGGAGACACAGATGAACGCAAAGAGCCGCCCTCCGGTGGTCTCGTGAGGCCCGAGACCTGGGTGCGCCAGCGGCGCGCGCACGAGCCATCCCGCCGCCTCCGCCAGCAGAACCGCCCCATAGGTCACGATCACTGCGATGGTCACCAGCAGGGCGACCCAACTGCTGGTCGTCATGGTCGTGACGATGACCGCCGTCACCATGAAGACCACGGTGGGCGTCGTGGTCGACCCCAAGCCCCAGACCACGTAGCCCAGCAGGCCGACATCGAGCAGGGCGATCAGCGGGCGTCGACAGCGCGGAAACAGCTCGAAGCGCGTTGCGACCGCGGCCAGCAGGGCCAGGCTGGGAATCGCCACCATCGGCGCCCAGAGCCGCGGCTCGTCGGGTCGCTTGATCAAGATCCATGGAAGCCACACCGCGGTAGCGATGAACCGCAGGAGGTCCGCCCAGATCTCGCGATTGCCCACCAGAAAGCCGGCGATGCCTTGGCGGACACCGGTGGGCGAGCCAGGGGGGGCTGAAGCAGGGAGTGGCATGTCCTCCTGCCCTATACCCTGAGAATGCTCCCAAGGTGAAATCGCCGAATCTTCGGCCCGCGTCCGTCCAACCTTCTGCCCATTTGCTCGCCCTGGTGTCGCGGTGGGCCTCCCGAATAAGCTTCCAGGAGCTTCTTCCAGGAGGTCGACGATGGTCTCGCCCGTCAGGAATACGCGCTCCGCGCCGAAGAGCAGCCCAACCACCCCCATCAGCTTCGGGGTCCACAACGGCGTCTCGAAGGGCAAGAAGTTCGAGGTCCGGCCGACCTCCGAGTTCTATGTGCTCGGGACCGTCCCTGAGAGCCGCAAGATCAACGCCTTCCTCTCCTTCGACAGCAAGTTCGCCGGCGGGGCCAAGGGCCCGGAGATGAAGCTGCAGTCCGTCGGGATCTACGAGGTCAAGAACGGAGAGACGGGTGTACCGGCACGAGTGGTGAAACCCTCCGAGATGCAGAAGAACCCCGACGGCTCGTTCACCCTGGCGGGCGTCGACCTGCCCAACGCCAGGACCGGCAAGTTCGTGGTGATCTCCAAGGGCACCATCGACGACAAGCCGGTGCGCATCCAGAGCGCCTTGACCGACACGGGCGACGTCTAGGCCCCGCGCGGCGCATTTGGTAGTAGCGGCGCGGCGGCCCTCAGTGCACGTGCACCTCGGTCTCCACCGGCAGCGGCGCGCGCCGCTCGAGTGGAACCAGCACCGCGGCGAGCGCCTCCTCCACCGAGTCCGCGAGGATCACCTCCAGCTCCTCGAGGACCTCCGGCGGGACCTCCTCGAGATCTCCCTGGTTGCGCCGGGGCAGGACCACCCGCTTCACGCCGGCGCGATGTGCGGCGATCACCTTCTCCTTGATCCCGCCCACCGGTAGCACCTTGCCGCGCAGGCTGATCTCGCCGGGCACGGCCACGTCGTTGCGCACCAGCCGGCCGCTGGCCACCGAGGCCAGCGCGGCGATCATCGCCACTCCCGCCGAAGGCCCGTCCTTGGGGATGGCCCCGGCGGGAACGTGCACGTGCACCGCCTTGCCCTCGAAGACGGTGGGATCGACGAGCAGGCGCATGGCGTTGGCGCGCAGGTAGCTCAGGGCCGCCTGCGCCGACTCGCGCATCACGTCGCCCAGCATGCCGGTGAGGATGAGCCGCTCCTCCTGGCTGGGCATCATCGTCGCCTCGACGAAGAGGATCTCGCCTCCCGCCGGGGTCCAGGCCAGGCCGGTGGCCACCCCGGGCCGGTCGATGCGCTCGGCCAGCTCGTTGAAGAAGCGCGGAGGGCCGAGGAAAGGATGGAGCTCGCCCGCCCCCACCCGGATCGGCGGCGGAGCACCTTCGGCGATGCGCTTGGCCGCCTTGCGGGCCAGGGTGGCGATGCTGCGCTCCAGGTTGCGCACGCCCGCCTCGCGCGTGTAGTCGCGCACGATGTGCCGCAGAGCCTCGTCCTCGATCTGCAGCTCGCCCTCCCTCAGCCCGCTGGCCTTGAGCGAGCGCGGGGCGAGGTAGCGCCGGGCGATCTGCAGCTTCTCCTCCTCGATGTAGCCGGGCAGCGCGATGACCTCGACGCGGTCCAGCAGCGGCGGCGGGATGGACTCGAGGGTGTTGGCGGTGCAGATGAAGAGCACTCGCGACAGGTCGAAGGGGACCCCGAGATAGGAGTCGACGAAGGCGAAGTTCTGGGCCGGGTCGAGCACCTCCAGCAGCGCCGCGGCGGGGTCGCCCTGGAAGCCGATCCCCAGCTTGTCCACCTCGTCGAGCATGAACACCGGGTCCGCCACCTCGCAGCGGCGCATGGCCTGGAAAATGCGCCCGGGCATTGCCACGATATAGGTGCGGCGGTGGCCGCGAATCTCGGCCTCGTCGTGGATGCCGCCCAAGCTGATGCGCACGAAGCGCCGGCCCATCGCCCGGGCGATGGACTGGCCCAGGGAGGTCTTGCCCACGCCGGGCGCGCCGGTGAAGCACAAGAGCGGCTCGCGACGCGACTCGTCGCGGCGGGTCATGGGCAAGGGACCCGCGGTCGCCGAGTGCTCGGCGTCGCCAGCCCCGGAGAGCGAGACCGTCGCCTGCCGCTCGTCGCGCAGCTTCTTGACCGCCAGGTACTCGACGATGCGGTCCTTCACCTTGTCGAGATCGTAGTGGTCCTCGTCGAGGACCTGGCGTGCCCGGGTGACGTCGATGGGCGTGCCGGAGAGCTTGTCCCAGGGCAGCCCCGCCACCCATTCGAGCCAGGTGCGCAGCATCCCGTGCTCGGGTGAGGCCTCGGGCAGGTGCGAGAGCCGGGAGAGCTCGCGCTCGGCCTCCTTGCGGGCCTCCTCGGGCATCGCGAGCCCGGCGAGGCGCTCCTTCAGCTCGCGCCAAGCGGCCTGGGAGGCGTCCTCCTCGCCCAGCTCGC
>JACRCT010000217.1 GCA_016218885.1 Deltaproteobacteria bacterium
GCTCCGCGTCCTTGCGGAGGCGGGCGTCGAGCAGCGCGTCGCGCGAGGCGAGCTGCTCCACGAGCGAACCGAGCGGAGCGTCGCGTCCAGGAGCGCCATTGCCACCGGTGCAGGCGAGCAGCCACGAGCACAGGGCCAGGCAGACGGGTCGGTTCATGGGCTGCTCCCTCACCGAGAGTCGTGGCGACTCTAGCCGACAGCGAAGAGCCAATCCATGCTTCGACTCGGTCCAGCCACTCGCTGACCTGAACCACACGCGCTAGAGGGCGTCGCGCGCGACGGTCAGCCAGACCCTGTCCCCTTCCCGCGGTCGGCAGGTCCGCTTAGTGCTCCTCGAGTCGACGACGGCGACGGCCGAATTCCTCGGGTCGGACGAGGCCTCGCCCATCGCTGCGCGGGTGATACATTCGGCGCCCACCCGGAGGTCATTCCCATGGCGAAGAAGAAGGCCGGAAAGCAGACGAAGGAGGTGGAGTCGTTGGTGGTCGGCAGCAAGGTGAATGCGCTGATCAAGGATTCAGGCTGCAACACCGCAGGCGACGCGCACGACGGCCTGAACGGATGGCTCTACTGGCTGATCCAACAGGCGACCAAGCGCGCCGAAGCCAATGGCCGCAAGACCGTGCGCGCGCACGACTTCATCCTCCCGAGGTAGTCGATGGCCTGGCTCGCCGGGCTCGGGCTCCTCGGAGCAAGAGCGGCGACATCGAGCCGCTCGAGTCCGGCGAGCTGCGCTGCCATCATGAGAGCGCCACCAGCTGCCGCTACTTCAGTTTGCCTGGCGAAGATCACGCGTCGGTCCCACCTGAAGATTCGCCCCTCCGCAGCCGCTCTGATCTGCCGAATGGAAGCGGCGTCCTAGCCTCCCGCTGCTTCAAGGAGGACTCCCTGAGCACTCGAATCCTGGCGGCGCTCTCGCTGCTGCCGGCCCTTCTCGCGGCGAGCGCCTGCGAGCGGGCCCAACCCGATCCGCTGGCCGCCGCATCCTCATCGCAGCCTCTCTCCGAGAGTTCGGCTCGCGACCGTGACCTGCCCGGCGCCCTGCGACGGGCAGACCTGGTCGCCGAGGTCGTGGTCCGCAGCGCCGAGGGCCGGCACGGCACGATGGGAACGCGAAGCGTCCCGGCGATCTGGACCGAGGTCTCCCTCGAGTTGCTCACCCTCGTCGACCGCGACGGCCTTCACCGAGACACCGGCCGCACGCTCACCCTGCCGTTCCTCGGCGGCCGAGTCGGAGAGGAGGCCATGCTCGCCAGTGACGCGCCACAGCTCGCGCGCGGCGATCACCTCATCCTCTTCGCCGATACCTCGCAGCTCCCCTACCCGACCCTCGGCGGACGCTCGGGCATCCTCCGGGTCCTGGAGGGCCGCGTCTTCACCTATGAGGGTCGCCCGGTCCTCTCCATCAGCAAGCAGGGATTCCTCGTCGGCGCCTCGGCCGACGCTCCCGCGCGCGGTCCCTTCCCCGAGCCCGTCGGCGCCGCCAGGGGCCGACCCGTCGAGTTGAAAGAGGGAGAGCCGATGTCGCTCGAGGATGCGCTCGCGGCCCTGCAGGGCCTGATGCGCGAGGCTCGGCCATGAGGCTCCTCGCCGCGCTGGCGCTGGCGCTGCTCATCCCCGTTCAGGCCCTGGCTTGGAGCACCGAGGAATGCCCGGGCCACCCTGGTTATCGGCTGGCCTATCCCAGCGGCGGCGCCGTCTGGCCCATCGAATACCTCTCCAACATGAGCAGCTCCAACCGGAGCGCCGCCAGCAACTCGATGCTCGACTGGAACGCCATCTACGGCGCCAACGACAACCTCACCGTCGGCGCCAGCGGCTACGGCTATTGCCAGGAGACCGACTACGCGGGCCTGGGGGTCTTCGGCTGGGATGATGGCTCCTGCACGGCTTGGAGCTCCACCACGCTGGGAGTCACCATCAAGTGGTTCGACGTCTGCACCATCAAGCGCATCTCGCTCTACCTCAACTCCAGCTACTACTTCTCCCCCGACGAGCTGCACTACGCGATGACCCATGAGCTGGGGCACTACCAGATCGCCGACCACGACTGGTACGAGCTGAGCGTGATGGGCTACTCCGACAGCGATCCCATGACCTTCCTCACCGCGCCCGACCACGCCTTCCTGCGCGCGGTCTATCCCTCGGGCAACACCGCGGCGCCCGACCTCTACATCACCCGCTTCGTGCAGCGCGACTACGTCATCCCTGACGTGGCCTCCTTCACGGTCTCCCCGCTGCCGAACTGCGCCGCCTGCGACGACCTGCTGCCCGGGGACGAGATCGCGGTGACGCTGACCTACGGACACGCCGGCTCGCGCGCAGTCTCCGGCAGCTTCGACATCGTCATGACCCTGGGCACGCACGTGCTGGGCCGCTGGACGGTGAGCAGCTACCCCGCGCACGCACAGAACACCTACGAGTTCATCGGCACCGTACCCAGCGGGCTGGCGGTCGGCTCGTATTCGCTCACGGTCGAGGTGGATCCCTCCGGTGCGGTAGCCCAGTCCAGCGGGCCGACGCCGCCGGACGCGGTCACCTTCACCGGCTTCGCGGTGAGGGCGCCGGCGAGCTGGTTCTGCAGCTCCAGCCTCTATGGCTCTGGCGGCGCCTGCGATTGCGAGTGCGGGGCGTACGACCCGGACTGCTCGAGCGCGAGCGCAACGGTCGTCGGCTGCTCCGACGCCAATGCCTGCACCGACGACCGCTGCGACGCGTACGGCGCCTGTGCCCATCCCGCCAACACCGCCACCTGCGAGGACGGCCTGTACTGCACTACCAGCGACCGCTGCTCGGGCGCCGCCTGCCAGAGCGGCAGCGCCCGAGACTGCTCGGCGCAGACCTCGGCATGCTCGACCGGCCGCTGCGACGAGTCCCTGCGTCGCTGCGCGCGCGACCCGACCAACGAGGGCGGCGCCTGCGACGACGGTCTGTACTGCACCGTCTCCGAGGCCTGCACCTCAGGCGCCTGCCAAGGGTCGGCGCGCGACTGCTCCACGCTCGACGACCAGTGCGCGGTCGGCCAGTGCGACGAGGCCAGGAGTGCCTGCGTCCCTGCACCCGCTCACGAGGCCTCGAGCTGCAACGACGGGCTGCGCTGCACGGTCACCGACGTGTGCCGCTCCGGTGCCTGCGCCGGCACCCCGCGTGACTGCTCCGCGCTCAACGCGCCCTGCAAGCTCGGCAAGTGCGATGAGGCCACCGGTGGGTGCGTGGCCGTCGACGTGCCGGATGGCCTCAGCTGCGACGACGGCATCTATTGCTCGGTCGGCGAGACTTGTGCGGCGGGAGTCTGCGGCGGCGGAGCTCCGCGCGACTGCTCGGGGGCGTCCTCGGCCTGCCTGCAGGGCCGCTGCGACGAGAACGCCAGGCGCTGCATCACCGCCGCCGCCAACGAAGGCGGCCCTTGCGACGACGGAAAGTACTGCAGCATCGGCGACCACTGCGCGAACGGCACCTGCGTCGGCTCTTCCCGCGACTGCTCGGCGCTCGACTCCATCTGCACCGCCGGCGCCTGCGACGAGACCAAGAGCTCCTGCGTGGCCCAGCCTGCCAACCAGGGCGGCGCCTGCGACGATTCGGCCTACTGCACCGTCGGTGACCATTGCTCTGCCGGCAGCTGTGTCGGCTCGGCGCGCGATTGCTCCTCTCTGGACGCGACCTGCACGCGTGGATCGTGCAACGAAGCCCAGAGGGCGTGTGTCTCGGTGCCCGGCGGCGATGGGACCTCCTGCGAGGACGGACACTACTGCACCGTCGACGACACCTGCGAAGGCGGAACCTGCCACGGTGGAGCAGCCCGCGACTGCTCCGATCAAGAGACCCTGTGCCAGACCGCCCACTGCGACGAGGCGACGCGCCGCTGCGCCGTGCAGCCTCGCCCCGATGGCACCTCGTGCGAGGCCAACCAGCTCTGCACGGTCGACAACGTCTGCCGCGCCGGCAGCTGCCAGGGCACTCCCCGCGACTGCTCGACCTTCGGAGGCCCTTGCTCGGTCGGCATCTGCGACCCCAGCGAAGGATGCGTCGCGGAGCCGATAGCCAACGGCACCGGCTGCGAGGACGACCTCGCTTGCACGATCTCGGACCAGTGCCTCTTCGGCGAGTGCATCGGCAGCGCGCTCGATTGCAGCGCGCTCGACGACGAATGCACTCGAGGCAGCTGTGACGAGGGCCAGAGGGGATGCGTCAGGGCGCCGCTTCCCGATGGGACCCGTTGCACGACCCAGGAGCCCTGTGCGGCGTCGGCGCGCTGCCGGTCGGGTGAGTGTGGCGCGGCGCCGCGCGACTGCTCGTCGCTGTCGGACGCCTGCAACGAGGGCTACTGCGAGCCCGGGGGCGGACGGTGCCAGTCGCGCCCGCGTGCGGAGGGATGCAACCCGCCGGCAGCGTCAGGGTGCGGGTGCAGCACCCCCGCCGGATCGCCGCTGATCGCCGGCTTGCTGGGGCTGATCGGGTTGTCGCGCAGGCGGCGGGCCATCCGCTGATTCCTGCACAGCACGAGGACCCGAGGACCAGACTCGCGCCGCTGGCAACAGGACGAGCGCGCCTGGCGACGACTCCCGACCCTCTGGCTTTCTCTACTCGCGCACGTTGCCTGGGTAGCTCATCACTCAAATTGCTCATCGCGCGCTCGGTCGAACTCTGTCTCACACCTTCGTTCCCTCGCGATCACGTGCGCGAGTTTGGCTTTCGCTTCAGTAATGAACGGCATGAGGTCGGTCGAAAGTTGCGCGTTTAGGCTGTCCAGCAGTCGAGCGTTGGCCTCTATTAGGGCAGCGCGCGAGCCGCACCAGGCCATCGGTCGGAATCGTTGGAGGAATGCATTCAACACACTCACTGGATCCGGTGTGTTCGCGAGCAGGGCCGTTGCTTGCTCAGACCAGACCAAGCCGGCCGCCGCCTTCGAGGAACGCGCGTACGTGATAATTGAGGCCGCAAGTGGGTAGCGATGCTCGCGGTCTCTGTTGCACCAAGCAACGAGCTCCTCGCAGGAGACCGCATCCATCGGCTTATTCCTGTTCTCACTCAAGTCATCGAGCGCGGCGACTCCCGCCAGCTTCTCCCGGTCATTCCCGGCGAACAATGCGTCCAAGACGGCGGCTGGCTGAGCTTCCAACAGGGCCGTTAGCAGATCGTGGCTGCTGAAGGAAGAGGTCTCGTGGGCCGCAATGGCCTGTCTCACCCGCGTCGCAACTTTTGCTGCGATTGAACCCGCTTCGTGCGCAGTCAGGCAGGCTTTTGCGACGCCCGCCAGCTCGTAATCTCTGCCCTGATTGTCCTTTCGGAACGTGACGCGTTGGAGAAGCTCGCAGCCGGCCTCAATGAGTTCCGGCTCGTGCTTTCGCTTCGCCGAGCGATCCGAAAAGAGACGCATGAAGAGGATTTCCAGCGCCACGTCGAAGCCGTCGGACTGCTCGGCGATGAGGAGGACAATCTCTTTGAGAGTCCTCCCCGCCAAGTGATCCGTTTTTCGTCCGAATGCAATGCTCCTGTACGCCGAGATTGGCGCCTGTCCCGCAACTAGAGCTCGCCTCAACCGCCCAACGCCGTGCTCATCAAGCTCCACCGCCGAATGCAGCTCCGGCAGGAAGACGAGCAAGGCAGGCCGATCGAGCGTCGAGTCGAGAAGGTGTTGAGCAAGGTCCCTATCCCGTCCCCAGGTTTCGGCAAGGA
>JACRCT010000218.1 GCA_016218885.1 Deltaproteobacteria bacterium
ACGCCGACTGCTCCAAGGCCGATCTGCAGGCGACCATCCGCACCATCAAGGAGATGATCGGCCCCTCGACGCTCCTCATGCCCCATGACCAGGAGAGGGTGAATAGGCTGCAGCAGATCATCGACGACACGCTGGGGGTCGAAAGCCCCGCGCACATCCGAGGCCGGCGTGCCGGCGATGAGGTGTGGCTCGATCTCGCAAGAATCCCGCTCGACCGACTCGACGAGCTCCTCAAGGCTCTGCTGAAGCCCTGAGCACGAAGCACGCTCATCCTCGGGAGAGGCAGCATGCTTGTCCTCGGCGCATGCATTTCAGTCGGAGACGCTGATGGCCATCCGCTCAACGGTCATGTCGGGCTGTGGCGGGTCAAGCACGTGCTGAGCATGGACCAGGTATTTCGTCCGCTGACGGCGGCAGGGGAGTGAGCCATGACCGACTGGAGCAGGCCCGCGCGCTCGCTCGAGCTTGACCGGCTCGATCCCTTTGCCGGCGAGTGGGCATCGGTTGACCTCCACCAGCCGATGGAGTGGATGCCCAAGGGCGGCGAGGGCTTCAGCCACCTGAAGCGGTTGGGCGCCCTCGACGGCTACGGCTTCCTGATGGACTTCGAGGCGATGACACCGTTCGGCGGCATCCTGGGTCACGCATCCTCTTCTACGACCGCGAGCGCAGCCGGTACCGCTCGGTCTGGTACGACAACCGGGCCAACTGCATCCTCGGCGAGGGCTCGTTCGGGGCCGACGGCGCGCTGACGATGCAGAACGCCTACCGGATGGCCGGGCAGGACGTGCGCGAGCGGCACCGCTGGGAGTGCAGGCTCAAGGACCGGTTCCGGCAGGCCATCGAGACCTCCGTCGAGGGGCGGTGGGCGCCGACGAGCGAGCTGCTGTACCGGCGGGTGAGCTGAGCGGGCTGCCCCAGCCCCTCCAGGACCGAATGCACGCGCGCGCTCAGCTCGTCGGCGACCCGCACCTGCGCATTGCGGCCGGTGCCCGCTGCCCCGACCGTGTCCAGCACCTCGAGGACCTGGCGCAGCAAAGGGACGCTGGCGCGACGCACGTCCGCCTCTTCGGCCTCGAGATGCTCCAGCAGCAGCCGCACGAAGCGGAGCACCTGGAAGGGCTCCTCGAGCGTATCGTCGCGCAGCCGGCCAATCATCTCCCCAGCCTTGCCCTGCGCCAGCGGGCGCAGCCTCGACACCCGCGAGTCCAGCGCCCCTCCGCGAGGGATGGTCGCGGCCACGCGCTCGAAGGAGGGCTCGTCGATCCGCAGCGCCGCCCTCCAGAGAAGGTCCTCGACCACCGCGCCGTACTCCCGCTTCGGGACCAGGGCCTTGAGCGTGGCCAGGATCTCGTCATTGGTCTCGTGGCGGGAGAGCACGAAGGACAACCAGCGCCGGGCCAGCTCCGGTTGTTGCAACAAGTGCAGGCGTCGCTCGTCTTCGGGATCGGGCGGTTCTAGACTGCGACCGCCTCGGTGGAAGCGACGGCCTTGCGCAGGACGAGGAGGGTGCTGCTTGTCGATGCTAGATGATCCGAAACTGGCCTGGCTCCTCGCCGATTGGGAGCTTGAGATCCGATCCGGCCACACGCCCGTCGCTGAGCTGTTCGAGGAGATTCCCGAGCGCTACAACGAGCACTTCCTCTTCGAGCAGTTCCCCGAAGATGCGGAAGAGAAGGTCCTCTCGGAGCTGCGGGAGCGAACCGAGCAGCTCATTGCCCGGGAAAAGGCAGAAGAGGCCACGTGGCTCGAGCCAACCGCGAACGACCGCTTGGCGGCTGCATTTCAAGAACTCGGTCGGCGCGGCGTGCTGGGGCAAGCGTTCGCCGGCCTCACCATCCAGGACGGGTGGAGCATCGCCACGCTCGAAGCGAAGCCGGACCATCGAGGGGTAGTCTTCTTTCACCAGGAAGACGTCCTGGATGCGCTTCTCAGCGACGAAGAGTTCTTGCTCGCCTTTGGGGCATTCGAGGCGGACCCCGCGATGTTCGATTCAGCGAGCGCCGAGCTCGGCCGCGTGGCCGCGGAGGTGTTGCAGTCCTTCGGCTTCCGGGTGACCTGGAGCGGCTCGCCACGTGAGCGTCTCAGGCTCGAACCATTCGAGTGGCGCAATCGTCGTTGGACTTCCAGTCCTAACGTCAGCCCGGGCGGTCAGAGATCATTGCCGCTCGGCTGGCTGTTCAAACGGAGTCTTGGCGGGAAGGCGCAGTTCGAAGACGAGATGCAGAAGATCGACGCTGGGCGGATTCAAGAACACGGGCAAGAGGTCGTAGCGTTTCGGACGACCAACGGATTCCACTCCCGCCTCTCCTCCATCATGCGGAACGTGTGGAAGGAGCTTGGTGGGCGACGTGGTCAGGTCGGGCATCTCGGTCTCCCGCACACGTTCGTGCCTGCGGGCAAGTTGACGGTGATGGGGGCGCGAAGCGCCTACTCCAACCTCACCCTCGACGAGCTGAAGCCGATATGGGATCGGGTCGCGGCCGTTCGAGGCGCCAAGGAGAAGGCATCCGCTGGCGACGAGCCGGCGAGCGAAGAGGATGGCACGCCGGAGGCCGCGAGGCGGGACGAAGCTATCGAACACGCGCTTGCCCTCGCCTATCCTGGAGTAGAGCCGTTCTGGTTCGGTATCCCTGAGGCGGGGAGGGCTGAGTTCCCGCTCCGGGGCTTCCTTGCGCTCCGTATAGTGCAGCCCGAACCACACTGGCTCATCGTAAGTCGCGGTCTCTCCGACCTCGAGAGGCGCGTCGAGCTGACGTGTCGACTCCGGGCGCCAACGGACGAGCAGAACTACGGTTGGGTAGCGCATTGGATGCAGGGCGTCGCCGATTCGCTTGCCAGCCAGCACTCCTACCTCGAGCCTTTCCATCACAAGCAGATGGTGGACAGGGCCGGGGAAGACGAACTGCTGTCGGTCGTATTCGTGGAGGACGTGGTGCTCCGCCCCTCGAGCACCCCCTTTGGCGAGCTCTCGTTCCTCCAGATGGTTGGGCTCACACCTCAGGAGTACAGCAGCGTGAAGGACTGGAGCTCCTCGAAGTTCGTGGCGCTCATGCGACAGCGCGACCAACTACTGATGAGTGACCCTCGCAGGCAGAGCTATATGCGAGAGGCTGACTTCGCCTCCGAGGTAAGAGCTGGCATTGACCGCGACGGTTCCTCGACAGGGGTGTTGTTTGGCGTCGGCGTTCTTTGGTTCAAGCGGTCGGGCGGCCTCGAGGTGCACCTGAGCGTCGACGCCGTGGACGAGGTTCGCTGGGCGCTGTTGCACCGGCTGCGATTCGGGATGGGCATGATCCTCATTGGCGCCTCGCGGGCCCGCCAAGAGAAGCCGATGTTCATCGTGCTCGATCCCGAGACCGGGGCATCGACCGCTGGCGAACGTGACGGAGTGCAGGAGGCCGTTCTAAGGATCCCGCCCCACGCCGCTGCTCAAGTGGAAGCCGCGCTGTCGTCGGCGAGGCCGGGGCCCTTGGCTATCCCTGAGCTTTCCGGAGTGCGGCTTCTCGTCGTGGCGAAAGAGGAGTTCCAAGATCCGCGGTATCCCTGGTCCACGACCCTTCAGTAGAAGTCGGAGGGAGGGTAGGGAGTCTTCCGTCCGGTCGGTCCCTTTGGGATTCGGGGCCGGAGCGCAGAAGGCGTCGGGAGGCCGTTCTGGGGAACTCCGGGAAGGTACGGGGCGGTGTTGGTAGGCGCAACGGGCTGCGGAGGACGTGTCTGGGGGCTCTCGCGGCGCGCAGGGCGGCGAGGGTCATTGTTTGGAGGGCAAGGGAGTTGCGCCGGCGCGGCTACCAGGTCGCTCAGGCGAGTGGAGTGCTGCCGTCAACGCGTCGGAGCGCCCGAGTGCGGGCGCCCCGGCCCGCGGCTTGGGCTCAGAACTCGATCACCATTCCCACTCGGTCGGGAATGGCCTCGGCTTGGGCCGCGCTGAGCTTGTAGGGCGGCGCCGACAGGGCCCGGACCAGACAATCCCGCTGTTCGCGCGGAAGATCGTCTCCGAGCCCGACCAGCTCGAGCTGGTGATCCGAGACGGTCCCCTTTGCCGGATCCACCGAAGCAGCCCAGCGCAGCGCGCCCGGGCCCTGGCTTCCGGCGAAGCAAGCCGAAAGCCTCGGGCTGCGCGCCGCCACTTGCAGCCGGAGCTCATCCAACCAGGCCGGCGGAGCCCGGCTCGCGCCCGCGAAGGTTCCCCTCGGCGTTGCGGCGACCTGGACGCGCGGCGGGTGGCGCTTGAGGGGCGCGGGCGGCGTCGCCAGTTTGGGCTTGGCCTGCACTTCAGCATCCGGCCCTGAGGGAGGAGGCTCCGACTCCGGCCCACAATCGCAGCGCAGCAGGGACGCCAGCAGGAGCAAGACAGCCATCAGGGCCAGTCGCCGGACCATTCGGCGGCGGCGCTCGCGGCGCAGCGCCGGAACCTCCTGCGCCCTCTCGCGAGCCTGCCGGCGCAGGTGCTTCATCGCCTTGCGCAGCTCGCGCCGGCGCTGACGCAGACCGCGGCGAAGCTCACTCGGGGTCATGGAGCCTCCAGCCGAACACCAGCCGCCCGTCCGGGCCCGGCCACTCGATCGGCTCGAGCACCAGGGGCGCGAACGCTGACGGAGCCTCCACCTGCGGCACCCGGAACGGCCACGGCAGCTCATCGGCCGGGGCCAGCCGGATGCTCCCTGCGAAGGCCTCGTGGCGAACCGAGAGGGCGCGCGCCTTCCCCGCGGCCGAAGCGTCGAGGTGCCCCAGCCCCTCCAGGACCGAATGCACGCGCGCGCTCAGCTCGTCGGCGACCCGCACCTGCGCATTGCGGCCAGCGCCCGCCGCCCCGACCGTGTCGAGCACCTCGAGGACCTGGCGCAGCAACATGACGCTGGCGCGACGCACGTCCGCCTCTTCGGCCTCGAGATGCTCCAGCAGCAGCCGCACGAAGCGGAGGACCTGGAAGGGCTCCTCGAGCGCATCGTCGCGCAGCCGGCCGATCATCTCCCCCGCCTTGCCCTGCGCCAGCGGGCGCAGCCTCGACACCCGCGAGTCCAGCGCCCCTCCGCGAGGGATGGTCGCGGCCACCCGCTCGAAGGAGGGCTCGTCGATCCGCAGCGCCGCCCGCCAGAGAAGGTCCTCGACCACCGCGCCGTACTCGCGCTTCGGGACCAGGGCCTTGAGCGTGGCCAGGATCTCGTCATTGGTCTCGTAGCGAGAGAGCACGAAGGACAGCCAGCGCCGGGCCAGCGGCATGACCACGGCCTCCTCGCGCGACTCCTCGGCGTGCGCCATGGCGAAGGCGAAGGAGCGCAGCGCGTCGCCCCGCTCTCCCTTCTCGAGGAAGGCCACGCCGCGATGAAGGGCGAGCACCGCTCGCTCCCGGAACCCCGCCGCCGGCGCCAGCTGCAGGAGGCGGCGGCCCCGCTCCCCCTGCGCCACCGCGCTGCGTCGCTGTGGCGAGGCTTGGGCATCGAGATAGCCGAGCCACTGCTCCACCTCTTCGCCGCCTCCGCGCTCAGAGAGGGCGTCGACGAGGTCCAGCAAAAGCTTCTCCAGGGCCTCTTGGTCGGTGGCGACCTTTCGTGCTTGGGCGAAGAGGGCCAGACGCCGCTGGCGGTTGAGGTTGAGCCAGTCGGCCGCCGGCCAGCTCAGGCTCTCGCGCAGGAAGCGCACCTGCTCCGACGAAGCCGTCCAGCCGGCGAGCACCGCCTGCTCCTCGGCTCCCGGAGCGGCAACGATTCCCGACCGTCGCCGTTGCTGGCGCTTGGCAAGGTACTCCTGCCGCACCTTGCGCTCCTGCAGCTTGGCCAAGGCCAGGTCGAGATCGAAGATGCGCGCCTGGATCACGGTGAGGTCGCGGACCCGCTCGCGCTGCAGGGTCTGCAACGACTTCTCCAGGAGGTGCCGCAGCAACGCCCCGAGCGTCAGGCGATTGGTGGGATCGTACGAAGGGGAGTCGGGGAGCTCGGCGATGACGTCCTTGGGCAGGCCGCAGCTGGTCTTGAAGAAGGTCGCGCTCTTCAGCTCCGCGTGGGACAGGACGTCATGCAGAGAGATCAGCCGCTGCTGCTCGGCTGACTCGAAGGCGTTGAACGGCGCATCACGCCCTTCGTCGGGGGGGGGCCGGCCCATGGCGCTGACGACCCAGTTGTGCAGCGCCAACGGCCACAGCCCCGCGCCCCCCGCTTCGTCCTCGCGAAACCCGTCCTGGCACAGCCCGAGCTGCCCCAGGGCGGCCCAAACCAGCGAGCGGAACTCGTCGGTCTGGTAGTCGGGGCGCCCCTGGTCTTTGAGCGCGTTGCGCAGGAGCCAGAGCTTGAGCACCTCGGCCGGGCGGCCCTCGCGCAGCGCCAGGCGCGCGTTGAAGAACACCAGAGCCTGGTCGGACGGAGCCTCGGGCGCCGCCGCGGGCCCGGCCAGGCTGAGCGCGAGGAGGCAGGCGAGGCCCGTCATCAGAGCATCCACCCCAGGCCCAGCGTCAGCTCCCACCACCACCCGAGCCCCGACTTGCTCAGCCCGGAGAGGACGGGCACCGCGACCATCACCCGCGGGGCGATGAAGCCGCCGGACTGGAAGTAGATGTCGAGCGAGCCTCCGACGAGCAGGTTGTAGCGCGCGGCGTCGACCTCCATCCCCGGCAGCCGCTCGTCCTCCAGGTTCGCGCGCTCCTGGTCGGAGAGGCCGGGGGAGAAGAGCGCCTTCACCACGTCGCCGAAGCCCATGCCCCCGAAGCCGCCGGGATAGAACGAGTAGCGCAGCCCGGCGTCGAGCGAGAAGACCAGCTCGGTGGGAGGGAAGAAGCCGGGCCGCGCGGTCACCACGCCCTCGGCCAGGGGCAGCGCCACGTTGAAATCCAGATCGAACCGGCTGGGCCGCCCCGCCTGCCGGTAGGGCGTCAATGCCAGCTGATCGGTGCTCTGGCTGCCCCAGGTGAAGACCCGGGTGATCGCCAGATCGCCCATCACGACTCCCAGGGGCACCCGGACGAAAGCGCCGGCCTGGGCGCTGCTGAAGTTGTTCAGCTCGAGGAGTGGGCCCCCGAGCAGCCCGAGCCCCAGCGTCTTCTGCCGCCAGTCGAAGCGCACCGCTCGCGAGGCCGTGCCGATCAGCCGCTCGCTCAGCGCCTCCCACGGCGTGCGATAGCGCTCGAGGGGCGGCGGCGCCGCCTCTGGCTGCCCGTCGGCAGCGCTCGCCGTCTCGCTGGCCGGCTTGCTTCCCGTCTGCTCGACGGGGGCAGTCGGCGCGCTCGACGCCGATTCCTCGGCGGCCGGCGCCGTCCCTGGCAGAGCGAGGAACGCGACGAGCAGGAGGCTACGGATCAAGGGGAAAGCCTCCATCGGAGAGAGTGGGGTAGCGCGGGCGATAGCACTGGATGGCGTAGCTCTGCCGGAAGAGCGCGGCGACGTTGTAGACGCCTGCGGAGTCGAAGGTCGGCTGGTCGCAGAAGCGAGTGCACTGCAGCAGGGTGTCTTGCAGCGAAAGCTCGCCCGCCTTCCACAGCTCGGCGCCGTAGTAGGCCTGGTTCGACGCCGAGACGCCGAAGGGCACGGTGAGCGAGAAGGCGGTGACCGCTCCGGCGAGCGTGACCTCGTAGTCCATCCGCGAGAGGAACGGGAAGTCCCAGGCCAGCCCTAGCGAGTAGGCCGGCTGCGGCGTCGCCGCCTGCACCATGGGAAGCGCCATCAGCTGCTGCGGCTCGGGGCTCGTCGCGGTGCGGAAGACCACCGCCGCGGGGCGCGGGTCCTCAGTGACGCAATAGGAGAAGGCGTCGGTGGGCGCGGCGTTGATCACCTCGTTGTTGAAGAAGGTCGCCACCCCGTACTCCCCCAGGGGAACGTTGTCCGAGAGCGGAGTGCGCTCCGGGGCCGAGAAGGTCAGGGCCTGCACGCTGCCCGCCTGGCCCTCCGAATACTTCTGAATGAAGCGGAGGTACTGCGGGCGCGAGGGAAGGATGGGCAGGTTGCTGAAGCGGAACGGCCCCAGCGCAAGGTCGGGCATGTCCGGCAGCAAGGGGCATGCCGCCTGCGAGGTGCTCGGGACCTCGTCCAGGTCCGGCTCGGTCCTCGCCGGGCACCAGAGCACCAGGCTCTTCAGCTGCGGCCGCTCCATGGCGTAGCCCAGGCTGTCGAGGACGAAGGCGCCGCTCACCCGCGGTGAGCTCTTGTCGCGCTCGAAGGGGAGGACCTGCTCCAGCGCCTGCTCCAAGCGGTCGGCGAGCTCTCCGGTCGTGTCGTCGTGATGGAGCGCCACCACCAGCACGGCGTCCACGCCCTGCGCTCGCACCTCGTCGATGCGGGTGTCGAAGGCCGAGGCCAGGCGGCCCACGAAGCCTTCGCCGCGCCAGTCGTCGATGCAGATCTCGGTGGCGCCTTCGAGCAGGAGCCGCTGCTGCTGCATCGCCAGATGCTGCTCGGAGATCGTCCGCTGGCAGGGCCTCAAGAGGAACTGGATGGGGGTGTTGGCGCGGATGGGGCTGTGCAGAGAGGGGAAAGCCGGCCGCACCTCAGGGTTCTTGCGGGCCACGGCCGGAGCCTGGAAGGTGCCCTTGGCGTCGGTGACCGTCGACTCGGCGCAGACGTCGGCGAAGCTCGAGGCGGAGAGCGGCAGATCGCGCACGTCGAACACGGCGCGGTCGAGGGTCTCGAGGGGCGCGGCGTCGGTGACCGGCGGCATCGCCTCCGGGCAGTGCTCGGCGAAGGCGTATCCATAGGGGTTCTCTGCTGGTGACGGGCCCAGCTCGCCGTAGCGGGGCCCCTCGACGCGGAAGGTGCGCCGCAGGCCCAGCCCTTGGACCTCCTCGTTGCGCAACGCCGGGAACTGATGACGGGCGCGCCATTGGATTCGTGCGTTGGCCTGCTCGAAGACGCCGTACACCAGGAGGCTGCGGTTGCTGTAGGCCGGCCCGGGCCCCACCACGTTGAAGGTCAACGGCGCGTCGAGGATCATCTCGCCCTCGCGGTGGTAGCGCAGGCGCAGGGCGACGTTTCGGGGCTGCAGTGGCACGTGGAGGCTCTGGCCGCCGCACAACGTGTTCGGCCCGCAGTCCACCGGCAGGTGGGTGTGCACCGGGGTCACTTCCGACAGCGATGTCCAGGTCTGCGCCACCTCATCGGTGGAGTAGGAGAGCTCGATCTGGCTCTCGGGGCCCAACCCCTGCTGGGCCTCGACCCGATAGAAGACGAAGAGGGTCTCTTCCTCGGCGAACCAGGTGGCGTCGGCGAGCGCGAAGCCCGCCTGGATGTCGACGATGGGCACCTTGCTGCAAGCCGCGAGGAGCACGCAGCACGCCGCCAACTGCACCGCAGCCGGCCCGCGACCACACGCCCTCGTCCCCGCGCCCAGGGCGGCGCTGTGCAGGCTCTGGACGCTGGCGTGGCTGAGGGACATGCGCGGTGGAGCCTTTCCTCTAGGCCATGAGCTCCGCGAACGAAACCCGCCCTCGTGCGGCGAGCTTACGGACCGCCGAGACCAGCTCGGCGTGCCCCTGCCGGGCCATGCGCAGCTGGTCGGCGCGGGAGGCGAAGCTCATGTTGGCGCGCACCGCGGCCTGCATCGTCGAGGCGAGGCCGCTCATGAAGGTCTCCTGCCAGGCCGGCGGCTGCTGTGACATCCAGGCGGCGAGCCCTTGCACGTCGAGGTCGAGCACCAGGTCGGCGCGCAGCTCGGGCGGGATCTTCATGAGCATGTCGGGATAGAGGATCCCCTCGTACCAGTCGGGGAAGGCCCCGCTCGAGCGCTGCAAGGCGGCAGAGAAGAGGCTCACCCGCTCCCCTTCCTCGATGAACGGGAAGAGCCGCGACAGGGCCCCGGCGGCGTCGATCTCCCGGCCGCGATCCGGGATGCCGTTCGGCGAGGGCGGCGGAGGCGCCGGGAGCGGGGCCCCGCAGCGCGCGGCGTCGAGGACCGCGAAGAGGTGGCGCCGCTCCTCCTCGGAGATGCGGTTGGAGACGAGCAGCTGGCCCGCCAGCTCCACCCGGACCTCGGGGGCGAGGATCCGCGCCACCTCGCTCTGGAGCTCGGCAGGCGCCAGGGCGAAGAGGAGACCGCCGTGGCGAGGCGATTGGCGCTCCAGCAGACCGGCAACCCCCGCGCTGCCGAACTCCTCGCGCAGGCTGCGGTAGGTGTCGGCGTCCGACTGGGCCAGCAAGGTCGAGGAGATGGAGTGGTGGGCGAGCCGGCGGAAGAACTCGGCGTCGGAGGGCAGCCGCGCCTCGTCGAGGTTGCGCAGGTGGTCGGCCAGCTCGACCTTGCGCGCCGCCAGCTCGCCATCGGAGGCGAACGCCAGGGAGAGCCGGTCGCCGAACACGAGGATGGCCTTGGCGAGCAGGTCGTACTCCCGGGACTTGAGCCAGTCCCGCAGGAGCTCGACCACGACGCCGTCCTCCTTGGCCAGCTCGGCCTGGGCGATACGGTCGGTCCATAGCCGGCGCTGCTCGGCGACGAGCTTGGCCTCCTCGGCTTCTGCGGCGCTCTTCTCGTCCGCCTCGAGGCCCACCTCCGTCTCCGAGGCCTCCGTCGTCGCCGGGGCGGGGTCGAGCTGAGACGGCTCCTCCGGTTTGCCCAGGACCCCCGCCGCGAGCTGGGCGGCCATCGCCTTCTCCTCCAGCGACTCCCGTCCCAGCCGGCGCAGCCCCCAGATGATGAGCAGCGCCGAGAGCGTGACCAGCGCCACCGCGATCATCCACGAGAAGTGCGGCAAAAGCGCGACCCACAGCTCGCGCAGGGCCACCCCCGCCTCCCACTTCGCGGGGGGCGTCGGGGCGGGCGGAGCCGGCGGGACTTCGGGGCGGGCCGGAGGCTGCGGCTCGGGAGGAGGCGCCGGCGATTCGCTCAGCGCCGGCGAGATGGGCTCGAGGATCTCCCGTCCCACCGTCACCTTCAGCCAGCCCTTGGAGAGCCGCTGCTCGAGCCGCTTCACCAGGGCCTGCACGTCGCGGGGCGACACCGACTTCTCGTGGGCGAGCTCGCAATGGGCCTGCGTCAGGTACTCCTGCGCCGGTACGCTGCCCGGTCCCTCGGCCTGCCCGAGCCCCGGAAGGGAGGAGGAGCGCGGCAGGTCCACCACCACGTGGTCGCGGTAGAAGCAGCCCTTGGAGACGCAGCGCTCGGGGGCGCAGTCGTGGCGCAGCGCGAGATCGAACTGGCCTTCGAGCGCGCGCAGCTCCATCAGCACCGGAGCCGGCACGTGCCGCTGGGGCACCGGGACGGCGCTGGCGCTGGAGTCGGCGCGCGCGGGAAGCGGGGCGGCGGCAAGGGCCAGCAGCAGCAGCGGGAGCAGGGAGCGTCTCATCAGTAGATCCTCACGACCACCCGGCGATGCCGGGCCAGACGCTCCTCGGGGCTGAGCCCCTGGAGCTGGTCCTCGGGAAGCGGCTTGGTGTCGGCGTAGCCCTCGACGCGGATGCGCTGGCGCGAGACCCCGACCTCCTCCAGCCGCTGGCGCACCACGATGGCCCGCGCGCTCGACAGCTCCCAGTTGGTGGCGAAGGCGGTGCCGTTCACCAAGGGCGTGGTGTCGGTGTGCCCCTCCACCGCGAAGGCGTACTTGGCAGAGTAGGGGGCCAGCACCTTGAGCATGGCGGCCACGGTCTGCTCCAGCTCGGGGCGGATGTCCGCCCTGCCCGAGTCGAAGACCAGGCCGGAGTTGAGCGACAGCTCGAGCCCATCGCCCGAGACCCGCGTCGACACCATG
>JACRCT010000026.1 GCA_016218885.1 Deltaproteobacteria bacterium
GCGGCTTGGGAGCCGCGGCGGGCGCTTCTGGCTTCTTCTCCTCGGCCATTCCTATTCCTCCGAGCGCGCCGGGCGAGTGGTCATTGCTCGACCTCGCCACCGATCATGTTGATGGAGTCGAACGTGGGGACCAGGTCCGCGAGCAGCGCGCCGCGGAGCATCCAGGGCAGCGAGGCCAGCATGGGCCAGCCCGGGGCGCGCAGCCCCAGCTTGTAGGGCCGGCCGCCGCCGTCGGAGACCAGGTAGAAGCCCAGCTCGCCGTTGGCGGCCTCGGTGTAGCCGTAGGCCTCGCCGGCGGGGACCTGGATCCCCTCCATGACGAGCTTGAAGTGGGCCATGACGCCCTCGATGGAGCCGTACACCTGCGGCTTGGGCGGCAGGGCGTAGCGGAAGTCCCTCACCACGATCTCGCCGGGGGCGAGCTGGGCGAAGCACTGGCGGATGATCTTGTCCGACTGCTTCATCTCCTCGATGCGGATGAGGTAGCGGTCGAAGTTGTCGCCCTTGTCGCCCACCGGGATGTCGAAGTCGAGCCGGTCGTAGACCAGGTAGGGGGCGGCCTTGCGAACGTCGTAGGGCTCGCCGGAGGCGCGCAGGCAGGGGCCGGTGTAGCCGAGCTCGCAGGCCTCCTCGCGGGTCACCGGGGCCACGTCGCGGGTGCGGTCCACGAAGATGCGGTTGCGGGTCAGCAGGCCGTCCAGCTCGTCGCGCAGCAGCGCCACCCGGTCCAGCGTCGCGGTGGTCTTCTCGATCCAGCCGTCGGGCAGGTCGCGGGAGACGCCGCCGACGCGGGCGTAGTTGGAGGTGAGGCGCGCCCCGCACAGCTCGGTGAGGCGGTCCCACAGCAGGTCGCGCCCCTCGATGGCGTAGAGGAACGCCGTCATGGCACCCAGCTCCATGCCCATGGCGCCCACCAGGGTGAGGTGGTCGCAGATGCGGTGGATCTCGGAGGTGATGACGCGCAGGTACTGGGCGCGCTCCGGCACCTCGAGCTTGCAGAGCTTCTCCACCGCCAGCGCGAAGCCGACGTTGTTCATGATCGAGCTGACGTAGTTCAGCCGATCCGTGTAGGGGAAGCACTGCGTCCAGGTGACGTTCTCGCAGCTCTTCTCGAAGCCGCGGTGCAGGAAGCCGATGTCCAGCTTGCAGCTGGCCAGCTTCTCGCCGTCGAGCTCGACCACGGCGCGGGTGGTCCCGTGCATGGCCGGGTGCGACGGGCCGAGGTTCACCAGCATCCGCTTGGTGGGCATCGGCGCGTCCAGCTCGCTGGGCGGCCGGACCGCCGGGGCGGCGGGCTTCGTTGCGCTGTGCTCGGTCGACATGGAACCTCGCGGCGCGCCGCACGCAGGCGGCGGAAATGGTGCGGTGCTAGTCCCGGCCCGACGGCCCGGGGCCGCGGAAGGCCTCCGGCACGTCCCGCTCCTCGACGAGCGGCTGGCGCCCGCGCAGCGGGTAGTCCTTGCGGAGCGGGTGCCCGACGAACTCGTCGTACATGAAGAGGCGGCGCATGTCGGGGTGGCCGGTGAAGGTCAGCCCGTACATGTCGTAGCAGTAGCGCTCGAACCAGTCGGCGCCGCGCCACAGGCCGGTGACGCTGGCCAGCACCGCGTCCTCCTCGGCCACCTTGACGCGCAGGCGCACCCGGTGGTTCTTCGAGGTGGAGTAGAGGTTGTAGACCACCTCGAAGCGCGGCTCCTGGCCGAGGTAGTCCACCGCGGTGATGTAGGGCGCCATGTTGAAGGCCAGCCGCGGGTCCTCCTTGAGGAACCGGCAGACCTCCACGATCTGGTCCTTGCGGACGAAGCAGGCGTCGTCGCCGCCGGGCCCTTCGTAGGCGTCCGTGACGATCCTGGGGAAGCGCGCGACCAGCGCGTCGATGACGTCCTTGGCCATGGGGCTCCTCCGCGCCTTACCGCCGGGGCCCCTGCCCGACGATGGGCAGGGCCTTGGGCTCGGTGATGGTGTGGGTCTGCCCCTGGATCTTGGCCTGGAGCATCATGATCCCGTCGAGCACCTGCTCCGGGCGGGGCGGGCAGCCCGGGATGTAGACGTCCACCGGGATGATCCGGTCGATGCCCTGCATGGTGGCGTAGTTGTCGTAGAAGCCGCCGGTGGAGGCGCAGACGCCGAAGGCCACCACCCACTTCGGCTCGGCGATCGACTCGTAGACCCGGCGCAGGATGGGCGCCTGGCGGCAGTTCACCGTGCCGGTCACCATGAGCAGGTCGGCCTGGCGCGGCGAGAACCGCGGCAGCGCGGCGCCGAAGCGGTCCAGGTCGTAGCGCGAGGCGCCGACCGTCATGTACTCCATGCCGCAGCAGGCGGTGACGAACGGGTACTGGAAGAGCGAGTACTTGCGGGCCCAGCCGAGCCCCTTCGACACCATCTGCTGCAGCGCGCCGACGGCCTCGTCCTTGCGCGTGGCGATGACGGGGAGGCTGTCGAGTTCGGAAGCCATGTGCTGTCTCCGGGGTCAGTCCTGCCGGGTCAGTCGTTCCAGTCGAGCACGCCCTTCTTCCAGACGTAGGCGAGGCCGATGACCACCGTGAAGATGAAGAGCGCCATCTCCACGTAGCCGGCCCACCCGAGCTCGGTGAAGAGCACGGCCCACGGGTAGAGGAAGATGGCCTCGATGTCGAAGACGATGAAGAGGAGCGCCACCACGTAGAACTTCACGCCGAAGCGGTCCCGGGCCGATCCGACCGGCTCTGACCCGCACTCGAATGGGGCGGTCTTCACCAGGCTGGGGCGCCTGGGACCGAGGGTATTCGCGAGGGTGAGGAGGAGGAACGCCTGCCCCACCGCAACCAGCAGGACCACACCGATGGGGAAGTAGGTCTGGAGGGGTGTCAGCATAGGTAGGGGGGAGTCGGGTGGGCCCTCCAAATGCCCAGATCTGCCGAATTCGTCAAGCGAAATGCGGCCCTTGACATGTTGGGTTCGCCGAGTAGACTGCGCGCGCTTCTTTCCCCATAACAAACGACACGGGGGTATTCCCGGATGGGCTTCGAGTTTGGCGCCGTGCTGGTGTTCGCCATCGTCGCCGTGGGGTTCGCGTTCGGCGGCATCACCCTGTCGAGGCTCATCGGCCCCCGCATCCCGAACGCCGAGAAGTCGACCATCTACGAGTGCGGCGAGCGCCCCATCGGGGTCGCCTGGTTCAACTTCAACCCGCGCTTCTACCTGGTGGCGCTGGTCTTCGTGATCTTCGAGGTGGACATCGCCCTCACCTTCCCGGTGGTGGCGGTCTACCGGCGCTGGACCGAGGCCAGCCCCGGGTTCGCCTGGGTCGCCTTCGTCGA
>JACRCT010000243.1 GCA_016218885.1 Deltaproteobacteria bacterium
CCGGTGGTGGTCATCACGACCGAGTCCGCGCCCGAAGACCGGCGGCGCGCGTTGGCTCTGGGGGCGAACGCGTACCTGGTCAAGCCGCTGCGCGCCAACACCGTGCTCGCGACGGTCAAAGAGCTGCTCAAAATCGCCTGACCTTGAACGGCGGGACTCGCGATGGGCGTCCAAGACAACAAGACTCGGTTCGGCGAGGCTCTGGTCGCCGGGGGCGTGGTGACCAAGGAGAACCTGGCCAGGGGCCTGGAGCTCCAGAAGGAGACTGGCGGCTACCTCGTCGACGTGCTCATCGAAAACGAGCTCGTGGACGAGCGGCGCGCGCTGCGCTTCCTCGCCGAGACCAGCGGTGCTCGCTACATCACCTCCGACAAGCTGGCGGTGGCCAAGATCCCCTCAGAGGCGCTGGACCGCATCCCCGTGCGCCACGCCGAGAAGATGGGCGTGCTCCCTCTGGGCTTCCAGCCTCATACCAATACCCTGACGTTGGCGCTGGCGGAGATCGACGAGGGACTGCTCGAGCAGGTGCGCCTGGCTGCCGGGGTGGGGCAGATACAGCCCATCATCGCTAGCCGCTGGGCCGTGCGCGCCGGCATCAAGCGCTACTACCACGGCGACATCTACGCCTTCGCCCAGTACGAGGACTCACAGGCTCGCGGCGAGGTGGTGGTCGTCGAGGATGCGCCGCCCGAGGTCCAGGTACGCGCTCCGGCCCGCCGAGAACCCGCGCCCAAGGCTCCCGAGGGGGACCTGGAGAAGCTCAAGCGCGAGGTGGCCCTGCTGCGCACCTCCACCGAGCTCGTCGGTCACCTCGCCAAGGAGCGCGACGCCCAGGCCATCCTTCACCGCGTGCTGGCCTTCGCCTTCGACAAGCTGCCTGCAGACGAGGCCGCCTTGTTGCTCCCCGATCGCGGAGGCACCTTCACGCCTCGCGGCGTGCGCACCAAGACCGATGCCAAATCGATCAGGGTCAGTGACACGCTGGTCCAGGAGATCCTTCGGGAGCGCCAGGGCGTGCTCACCTCCGACGCCAAGTCCGACGAGCGCTTCAACAAGGCGGAGAGCGTCATCCTCACCGGCGTACGCTCGGCCATCGGCGTGCCCATCCTGGTGGGCAAAGAAGTCAGGGCGGTCCTGGTGCTGGCCACCAAGGAGCGCGTCGACGTCTTCACCCGCTACGACCTGGACGTCCTGTTGGCCATCGCCGCCCAGGCCACGCTCTCGCTGGAGGTCGCCGAGAACGCGCGCCAGCTGGCTTCCGACGCCGCCAATCGCGCACAGCTGGCTCGCTACCTGTCGCCCGCCCTGGTGGAGCAGATCGCCTCGGGGGTGCTCGGGCTCTCCGCCACGGGCGAGGCGCACGAGGTCACGCTGCTGTTCGCGGACATCAGCGGCTTCACCGATCTGGCTGAGCAGCTCGGCCCGCGCGATGTGGTGGCCCTGCTCAACGAGCACTTCGCCCAGATGGCCGAGATCGTCTTCTTCCACGGCGGCATGCTCGACAAGTACGTGGGCGACGCGATCATGGCGGTCTTCGGCGCCCCACTGCGCAATCCCCAGGCGCCGGCCAAGGCGCTGCGCGCGGCGCTGGAGATGCAGGGCAGGGTCAGCGACATGAACGCCCTGCGCGGTGCCAGCGGGAAGCCGCAGTTCCAGGTCGCCATCGGCGTGCATACCGGCTGGGTCATCTTCGGCTCGATGGGCTCGGCCCGGCGGCAGGATCTGACCGTGCTCGGCGACACCGTGGCCACTGCCCAGAAGCTGTGCGCCGCCGCCCAGCCAGGGCAGATCCTCGCGTCCGAAGTCGCGCTGGCCGCGAGCCAGGGCGCCTTCGCCGCCGAGCACCAACCCGACTTGGCGCTCTCCGGTCGCGCGGCCAACGTCCGCGCCTTCCTCGTGAAGGAGGAGCTGCCTAAGGGCGGATAGGCAGCTTCGCTGCAGCGCGCCCACGCGGGCTCGATCAGGGGCGGGTTCCGGTCACCCCGAAGGTCGCGGTGCAGTTGCAGGTCAGGTCGGGATACGAGTGGTAGACCTTGTAGCTCCCCGTCAACGCCCGGTCCGAGCCCGCGGCGAACTCTCCGCTGAGCTCCTCGGTCACCGAGGGCGTGCCGCAACTTCGTGCCGCGCCCTGGAAGGTCACGCTCATCGAGAAATGGCGTTGCGCGCTCACCGTGCCGGTGAGCCGGCGCCGGCTCTCGCCCGGGTCCTGCGCCGACAGCTGGCCTCCGCTGTGGATGAGGTCCACGGTGGGAGCGGGGAAGGAGAGGGTGTAGCCAGGGCAGGGTCGGGTCGAGGGGGTTGGTGCCAGCGTCCAGCGTCCCGAGAAGTCCTCCGGCGGCAGGACGGTGGCCTTCAGGCTGGCCTCATCAGACGCTCCGTGCGTGTCGGTCACTTTGAGCGTGACCGTGTAGTCGCCCGGCGTCCCCCAGGAATGCGAGACCTGGGCGCTGCTGCCGGGCGCGCTGCCGTCGCCGAAGTCCCACTCGTAGGAGGCAATCGCGTCGCCGTCGTCCGGGTCGTAGGACACGCTGCCGTCGAGCGAGAGGGCCTCGCCCACGCGAGACGAGAGGTCGTGCCCGGCAATCGCCACCGGGGGGCGATTGGTCCCCTGCTCGCCGATGGTCACGGTGAGTGATGCGACGCCGGTGAGCCCGCTGCCGTCGGTCACGGTGAGCTGCACCGCGTATTGTCCGTTGGCGGCGAAGAGGTGGGTCGCCGTCGGGCCGGTGGCCGGCGCGGTGCCATCCCCGAAGGACCAGGCGTGGGAGGCGATGGGCTTGGCCCCGGAGGAGCCCGAGCCGTCGAAGGTCAGGGCCTCGCCCGCGCGGCCCGTGCTCGGACCCGAGATCCGCGCCGTCGGCGAGGCGTGCAGCTCCTCAGTGACCGTGACCTCGGCGGTATCGCGCCCGCTGCCTCCTACCGAGTTGCGCACCGTGAGGACCACCGCATAGGTGCCCGCCGCCGCATAGGCGTGCTCGGCCTTCATCTGCTCCGAGGAGGTGTTGTCGCCGAACTCCCAGTGGTAGCTGACCGCGTGGGCGCTGGCCGAGCCGTCGAAGAGGACCGTCTCGCCCACCTGGACGTTACGCGGACCGCCTGCCTTGGCGACCGGAAGCTCCGGACCAGGCTCGGCGCCGCAGCCAGTGAGGACGGCGACCGCGGCCAGCAGGGCGGCGGCGGAGGCGATGGGCACGGTGAAGCGACGCATGGGAGCTCCCGGGTCAACGCGTGCCGGTCACCTGCCACTCGATCGTGCACAGGGGCAGGCCATTGGAGACGACCTGCTCGGTGTCGGTGCCGGTGAAGGTGTCGGTACCCTGGAAGGTGCCGTGGTAGGTGAAGTGGTGCACTATCCCCATGCCCTCGTTGAAGTCCCCGGTCATGTGGAAGGTGCGGGTGGCCTCGGTCCAGGTGCCCGAGTAGTGGATCTTCGGCGTCGCGTCGGGCGGGATGATCTCGTCGGCGGTGGCGGTGGTTCCCGAGATCGTCAACACCAGCTGCGTGGGGATCCAGGTGGCTTTGGTGATCGAGCACCAGGCTTCGGCGGGGTCGGCGTTGACCGCGTACGTCCCGCTGTACGCGAGGGGCTGCACGTCGACCTCGGCGGTGGCGGTGCCGGTTGCGCCCTGGTCGTCGGTGACCTTGAGGCTCACCGTGTACCTCCCCACCGCGACGTAGGCGTGGGTCGCAAGGGCGGTGGTGGCCTTGGTCGAGCCGTCGCCGAAATCCCATTCGTAGGAGGCGATGGTGCCGTCGGGGTCGAGCGAGGCCGAGCCATCGAAGGCGACCTGCTCGTCGGGGTGTGCGGTCTTGTTCGCGCCGGGGTCGGCTACGGGAGGGCGGTTGGCCTTGGCCTGGACGACGAGGGTGAGCTTGGCGGTGGCGGTCGCTCCCTGGTTGTCGGTCACCACCAGCGTGATGTCGTAGGTGCCGGGCCGGCCCCAGGCATGCTGGACCTGGGTGCCCGTCCCGGTTGCGCCGTCCCCGAAGCCCCAAGCGTAGCTGGCGATCGCGCCGTCGGGGTCGGTCGAGCCTCGCGCGTCGAAGGAGCCCAGCTGGGCCACCTCCAACGTGGTGTCCCCCAGGATCGCCGGCACCGGCGGCTGGTTCACCTGTTTGGCCGCGATGCTCACCCGGACCACGGCGCTGCCGCTGGCTCCCACGTCGTCGGTGGCGGTCAGCGTGACGGTGTAGGAGCCAGCGGTCAGATACGTGTGGCTGGCCATGGCCTCGGAGGATTGGCCCCCGTCACCGAAGTCCCAAGTCAGCGAAGCGAGGGTTCCGTCGGGGTCCTTCGACGCCCGGCCGTCGAAGGCGAGCGGCTCGCCTACCAGCCCCTGGCGGTCCCCACCCTCGATCTGCGGCTCGGGAGGAAGGTTCTCGTAGGTCCGGGTCTTGCTGTCCCCGCAGGACAGCAAGCCCAGGGCCAGGATCAGTGCCAGCAGTCGGTACGACATGGGCCCCTCGGAAAGGGCGCTCGGCTCTATGCGCGCCCAGAAAAGGCAGCGCAGTGTAGCCGAGTTGCCCTCCCCGAAGTAGCCGGCTCCGGGTCCACCGCCAGGCGGACCCGACCGCCTCTCTCTGCTCTAGCGGACCTCGAAGATCTCCAGCGCCTGGACCTGGTAGGGCGCGAGGCGGGCGAAGACGCCCTTCTCCAGCAGCTCGCGGCCCTTGAGCGGCGTGCTCCACAGCGAGGACTGGGGGTCGTCGGCCATCAGGTCGCGCACCTGGTAGCTCTTGTCCGGGTCGATGCGCTGGCGGGTCGCGGCGTCCAGGTTGAACGCGTTCTCGCGGGTCCGGCCGTTGCTGAAGTTGGCGAAGACCAGCACCGGATTGCCGGCCTTCTCGGCGTCGGGGAAGCGCGCCAGCGCCAAGAGGTCGCCGTCGGGGCCGCCCATGCGCGGGTCGAGGAAGGCGCGGTTGTTGTCCTGCAGTGAGGGCAGGGAGGTCTTGGCGGTGCCCGCGCGGCGCAGCTGCTCGGAGATCGCCTCGCCCGCGGGCGAGGGAGTCTTGAGGGCTCCCACCGGGTTGAATTGCTTGAAGGGCATCGGGTACATCTCTCCGTACTCGTCGCCGGCGACCAGCATGCTCGTGCCACCCAGCAGGGGCAGCAGGCTGGTCATGCGCGCCGCCGCCTTCATGTCTCCATGGAACTCGAACCGGTGCTCGTCGTGGCTGGCGAGGTTGAGCATCTCCCGGTTGTCGAAGTAGGGGTTCGAGAGGAGATTGCGCAGGGTCTGAGGGCTGGTGCTGGCGAGGAGCTCGTTGCGCATCCAGGTGTCCTGGATGTTGTCGAGGTGGCTGGCGTTGTACTCGGCGTTGAAGAAGTCCTCGCCCGTCGTGTACAGCTGCACGCCCGGGCGCTGCGCGTCGACTGCGGCCTGGGCCTTGTTGAGCCCCGTCTCGAGGACCGACTGCGGCAGGCCGGTCAGATGATCCAGCCGGAAGCCGTCACAGCCCATGTCCACCGACCAGTACTCCAGCACGCGCCCCAGCCAGTCGGTGACGGCGCGGTTGGTCGCCTCGTTCTTGACGCCGTAGGAGCCGCCGGTGCTGAGCTGCTTGGTGTCGTACCACTGGCCGCCGCCGGCCATGATGTCGCTGACGTCCTGCGCGCCCAGCTTGTTGCCGGTGCGCGAGGCGTAGAGCCAAGGGGCGACGTACTCGAGGTAGTCGGGCAGGTTCGGGTCGTCCAGGCGTTGCTTCATCACCTGGGCCTGCTCGGGATTGAGGGCGATCTGCGAGAAGTCGTTGCGCCGCACCTCGCGGATCTGGTTGCCCGCGGCGTCGGTGCGCTTGAAGAGGTCGGCGAACTCGTAGTTGTGCCCTACGTGGTTGAGCGCCACGTCGACCACGACCTTCATCCCCAAGGAGTGGGCCTTGTCGACGAAGTCCTTCCACTCCTGCGTCGCCGCCTGACGGCACTCCTCGTCGCTGCCGCCCCTCGCCTTGACCTCCTGGGCCCGCCGGGAGAGCGCGACGTCCACCGCGAAGAAGTCCTTGGCGGCATAGGGGCTGCCCGCGTCGTCGAGGGGGTGGCGGTTCTCCCAGACCGAGCGCTGGAAGGGGGGCTGCACCCAGACCGAGTTGATGCCTTCATTCTTGAGGAACTCGAGGGTGTACTTGCCGTTGGTGGTAGGCGAGCCCGCACCGGTCAGGTCGTCGAGGGTGCCGTGGCCGCCGTTCACGTTGGAGACGTTGATCTCCATCATGTTCAGCCTGTCGTGGGACTCGACGTGGGGGCGGAAGCGCACGTCGGCGATACCGGCCTCCCCCGCCCACTGGAAGGAGCGTCCGCCATCGGTGGAGACGCGCGCCGAGGCCCGATAGTTGCCCACCTTCTCGATGGGGACCTCGACCCGATAGGTGACGCGGTTCCCCTCGGAGCGGATCTCCTTCATCGGCAGGGCGTCAAAGGTCCCGGGTGCGTCGTTGTGGTTGGCGTTGGTCCACAGATCGGCCTTGACCTTCGACTTGTCGCCATTGACCTGGACGGTGAGCTCGAAGGGGATCTTGTCCCCCGGCTTGTCCCAGGCAAACACCACCCGGCCGCCCGCATTCATCATGGGAGAAGAGAGCTTCTCGATGTGTGCGCCGTCGCTGGGGCCATCGCCGCAGAAGCCGGCCCACGTCGACCTGACCGGGCCCCCGACTTCCACCACGTCGCTCGCGGTGGGCGCGGGGGCGGCG
>JACRCT010000027.1 GCA_016218885.1 Deltaproteobacteria bacterium
AGCTCTTCGAAGCCATTCGCGAGGCGTGCTCACGCGCCCTCTGGTCCAAGGCAGTGGAGCTGACTCGCTCGGCGACCATCGTCGGCGATTCCGCCGACGCCGAGCACGCCGTCCTGCGGGTCACGCCCCCCGGGGCGATCGTGGGCCGCGCGGTCACGCTCTACCTCAAGGACGAGGACTGGTCCTGCGACTGCGGCGGCGGCGCGGACGGGATCTGCGAGCATGTCGCGGCGGCGGTCATCGCTCTGCGGCGCGCCCGCCAGGAGGGCAAGAACCTCCCCGAGGCACCGGCCTCCATCGCCCGCATCCGTTACCTGTTCCGCCGCGAAGCCAGCGCCCTGCTCTTCGGACGGGCGTTCGTCAAAGGCGAGACCGTCATCCCCTTCGAGGCCACCCTCTCTGCCATCCAATCGGGACGCATCGACGGACCCCCGTTCGTCGCCAGCCAGGCCGACCTGAAGGCCGACCACATCCTGGGGATGCGGCTCTCGGGCTGGCTGCCCAAGGAGATCCTCGGACAGATCCTCGACGCGCTGGCCGACAGCTGCGACGCCCGGCTCGACGACGCTCCGGTCAAGATCGCCGCGGATCGCGTGGAGCTGCGCTTGGTGCTCGAGGACCAGGGGGACGGGCTGCGGCTCTCATTGGCGCCCGACCCGCGAATGACCGAGAGCTTCTCCAATGGGGTCGCGCTGTGCGGGGACACCCTGCGCCTGATCGCCGAGCCCAGGCTCAACGCGCGCGAGATGTCCGAGTACCGCGCCGGCCGATTCTTCGGACCCGAGCAGAAGGTCGAGCTGCTCACTCGCCTCCTCCCCGCGCTCCAGGAGCGGATGCCGGTGGACATCCGGGCGCGGAAGGTCCCGAAGTCCTCGACCGCCCTGCCGCGTCTGGAGCTCCAGGTGGAGCGCGAAGGCGATGCCCTCTCGGTGCTGCCGCTGCTCGTCTACGGCGACCCGGCGGTCGCGCGCGTCGACGCGGGCAACCTCACGCTTCTGGGCGACGTGCTTCCCTCCCGCGACGAGCAGGCCGAGGAGCGGCTCACCCGCCGGCTGCAGACGCTGGGGCTGCTCCCCGGGCACCGCGAGCGGTTCGAGGGCGAGCAGGGAGTGGCCTTCGCCGCCAAGCTCAAGGGGCTGGAGCGGGAGATCCGCGGCGACGGGCACCGGCAGTTCTTCGTGGCCGCGCCGTTGCTCCCCAGCCTCGAGGTGGGGGGCGCCGGCGGCTTCGCTCTCACCTTCGAGTCGGTGGGAGAAGGAGCCGCCGGGCACGCCGGCGACGCCCGCCAACAGAGGTGCCACCCCGACCCCGAGGCGGTGGTGCGCGCCTGGAAGAGCGGCGCCTCGCTCGTGCCGCTGCTCGAGGGCGGCTTCGCGCCGTTGCCGACGGACTGGCTGTCCCGCTACGGCGAGCGAATCGCAGATCTGCTCGCCGCCAAGGAGGGAAAGGAGAAGCTGCCCGCGAGCGCGCTGCCGGATCTCGCCCGCCTGTGCGAGGCGCTGGACAAGCCGCTTCCTCCTGGCTACGCGCGGCTGCAGCCGCTCTTCCAGGACTTCGCGGGTCTGCCTGAGGCGCCCAGACCCTCCGACCTGCAAGCGCAGCTGCGTGCCTATCAGGACCAGGGGGTGCGCTGGCTCTCGTTTCTGAAGACGACCGGCCTGGGCGCGTTGCTCGCCGACGACATGGGCCTGGGCAAGACGCTGCAGGCGCTCTGCGCGCTGGAGCTGCCGGCGCTGGTCGTAGCGCCGACGAGCGTGGTCCACAACTGGGCCGCCGAGGCCGCGCGCTTCCGGCCCGGGCTCAAGGTCTCGCTCTTCCACGGGCCACAGCGAGAGATCGACCCCCATGCCGACCTGACGCTTACCAGCTACGCGCTGTTGCGGCTGGACCAGGATCTGCTCGCCGCACGCGAGTGGGGCACCGTGCTGCTCGACGAGGCTCAGGCGATCAAGAACCCCGACAGCCAGGTCGCACACGCTGCCTACCGGCTCAACGCGCGCTTCCGCGTGGCGATGACCGGCACCCCGGTGGAGAACCGGCTCGAGGAGCTGTGGAGCCAGCTGCACTTCTTGAACCCCGGGCTGCTCGGCGGCCGCAGCGACTTCGAGGCGCGGTACGCGCGGCCCATCGCCTCCGGCGAGGCGGGAGCGGCGGCGCGCCTGCGGGAGCGCATCCGCCCGTTCGTGCTGCGCCGGCTCAAGCGCGAGGTCGCGCCCGAGCTGCCGCCGCGCACCGAGGTCGTGGAGCGGGTCGAGCTCTCCGACGAGGAGCGCACGCTGTACCAGTCGATCCACGCGGCGACGCGCACCGAGGTGGTGGAGCGGCTCAAGGCTGGAGGCAGCGTGATCGCCGCGCTCGAGGCGCTGCTGCGCCTGCGCCAGGCCTGCTGCCATCCGGCGCTGGTCCCCGGCCAGCAGGACGCCAAGACGAGCGCCAAGACCGATCACCTGCTCGAGACGCTCGCCGAGGCCGCCGCGGATGGACACAAGGCGCTGGTCTTCTCGCAGTGGACCGGCTTGCTGGACCTGATCGAGCCTCGGCTGAAGGAGGCGTCACTCCCCTTCGTGCGCCTGGATGGCTCGACGCGCGATCGCGCGGGCGTGGTCCAGAGCTTCCAGGCCGACGACGGGCCGCCGGTGATGCTCATCTCGTTGAAGGCCGGCGGGGCAGGGCTGAACCTGACCGCAGCGGACCACGTGTTCCTGGTCGATCCCTGGTGGAACCCGGCGGTGGAGGATCAGGCCGCCGACCGCGCGCACCGCATCGGCCAGGAGCGGCCGGTGATGGTGCACCGGCTGGTGGCGCTGGGCACCGTCGAGGCGCGCATCCGCGCGCTGCAAGCCGAGAAACGGTCCCTGGCGGAGGCGGCACTGTCAGGCTCGGACCGCGCGGCGAGCCTCAGCCGCGACGATCTGATCGCGCTGCTGGAGTAAGACGAGCCTCCATCGCCGCCCGCGATGCCCATCGAACCAGGCTTGCGGAGAGAGAGCCGCTCCCTTCCCGCTGTCCACCGGTCGCTTGGGACCGACGCGGCTTTCCGCTACTGTGCGCGCGAGCTGGTCGAACTCGTCACCGTCTCCCCACCGTCCCCTTGGAGGAAGTCATGAAGCAAGGCCTCATCGTGGTCATGGCACTGGTTGCAGTCTTGGCGCTCAACGCCTGCGCCGCCGACTGCACCAGCGCGTGCGACAACGCCTACGCGCTCTGCGGCTCGAGCGCCGGCAAGGACGACTACATCATCGCCTGCGAGGCGGGCTGCAAGATCACCGAGAACAACTGCAAGAACTTCGGCGACATCGTGGAGTGCATGACCGAGGCGAAGTCCTGCAACGCGACCTGCCCGACCTGCCAAGAGAAGTAGTTGCCGGCGCGACAACCCTTCAGTCAGTAGTCACGATGCCGACAGCCCAGAGGCTGCCGGCATCGCTCTTTCCTGGCTCGGCTCCTTTCACCGGCTTTCACCTCGCCTTTCGAAGCGTGGGGGCTTCGAGCACACGGCGACTGGGCCATGGCCCGTGGAGTGGCCCATTCGGAGCGACCCCCTCCCCGGGCTCCTTCCCAGCGAGCAGAGAAGGGGTGGCTCGGCGCCGCCGTAACGCGATGAGGCCACCCCCTCTGGCCGTCGGGCGGAGCACGAGAGCATCTTCAGGGGGACTCACTCGTTGGCCCTCTGCTTGATCTCTCGGCGACCCGAGATCACACTTGCTCTCATCATGTTCGCGCCCCGACTCAGCCCAGCCGGCTTCCCCATGGCTCCCACTCAAGAGGAGTGGGAAGCGCTCACCGCCGACGAGCGCGCCGAGGTCGTCGCCGCGCTGCCGGGTGAGGTGACCGAGGCCGAGATGGCTCCGCCGGAAGGCGACCGTCACTTCAAGGCCAAGACGCGAGCCCTGGGAGCGCTGCGCAGCTTCTTCACCAAGCAGCGTCGGCGCGTCTATCTGGCCGCCGAGCTGCCTGTCTATTACCCGAACGCCCCGCGATTTGCTCCGGACCTCCTGGCGGTCCTCGACGCAGAGGACTGCGAGCGCGACAAGTGGCTCGTCAGCGCCGAAGGCAAGGGGATCGACTGGGTCCTCGAGGTGCACGTCGGCGGCGACCGCAAGAAGGACGCCCAGAGAAACGTCATCCGCTACGCGCAGCTCGGCATCCCCGAGTACTTCCTGTACGACCGAGCGCGGAGCAGGCTGCACGCTTACCGCCTGGACGCCCCCAACGCTCGCGCCTACTCGGCGATCGTTCCCCAGCACGGGCTCTACGAGTCGCGGGTACTGGGATTGGATGTGCAGGTCGCGAAGGACCGATTGCGCTTCTACTTCGGAACCGCCCTGCTCCTGGAGAGCGACGAGCTCATCGCCCGGCTCGAGAGCATGCTCGACGAGGCGCAGCAACGGGCCGAGGAAGAAGCTGCGCGGCGCCAGGAGGAGGCCGCGCGACGCCAAGAGGCCGAGCGTGAGGTTGCTCGGCTGCGCGAGGAGCTCGAAGCCCTCAAGCGCAAGTGACCTCGGTCCGCCGGCTCACTGAGCGGCCTCCTGTTTGGAGGCCGCTCGAGCAGCCCACGGTTGCGCTCAGAACAGGAGCTGGGCCTGCAGCACGGCCTGGAACTTCCAGTCGCCGCCGTCCTTCTTGGTGCGCCCGAGCTGCAGCTTGAGGTTGCTGGAGTAGCCCGCCCACCACCACGCCAGACCGCCATGGGTCGACAACACGTCGCCAGCGTCGCCGTCGGCCCGCGTGGCCTCGAAGAAGTCCACAGCGGCGAACACGCTGTAGGCGTCATAGCGCACGCCCAGCTCGGACATCATCCCGTAGCCGGTGTACTCGGAGCCGTATTTGGCCGCATTGGCGCCGTAGTAGGAGGCCTGGGCGCCGTCGACGAGGCGGCGGTCTCCGTGGTCGTAGTAGTAGCCGTTCAGCTGCCCGGTCAGGCCCATTAGGCCGTTGGCGGCCACCGGGAGGTCGGCGAAGAGATCCACCGCCGCGGCCCAGTAGGCCTGCCGGCGCGCGACCTCGGTCGTCCCAGGGACGTAGGAGACGTTCAGGTCCTTCTGCCAGTCGAAGGAGACCCCCAGCGTCAGGTGCTTCTTGTCGGTGACGATGCCCTCTGCGGTCTTGGCGAGGGAGATGCCCTTGTAGAAGAAGCCGGCGAGACCAGGGCCGGCCTCGGGCTGCAGGAACGACCACGCCACACGCGCCGTGACGCGCGGGAGGTCGGTCGGGTTGCGCGGGTCGTCCTTGGACCCATGGACGCCGTTGAGGATCGCCAGCCGGTAGTCGAGGCGCCGGCCCAGCGCCGCGCCGCGCAGCGTCACGCCCATGTCGCGCCAGACCTTGTTGCTGCCCGTCGGGTAGCGCACCACCGCGGTGCGGTACTCGAGCGAGTGAAGCGAGGCCCCGCTCTGCATGGCGTGGCGCGAGAACGGGGTGATGAGCATGCCCGCGTCGAGCTGCAGCTCATCGAGGAGGTTGAGCTCGAGCCAGGCGTCCTGGATGTACGCGTTGACCGCGAAGTCGCCCTTCTTGCCGAAGTTCGGGCTGTCGGTCTCGGCGAAGAAGTTGATGCGCTCATTCAGCTGACCCACCAGCATGATGCGGGCACGGCGCAGGTACAGGTCGGTGTCCGAGCTCTTGCCGTCCGGAGCATCGCTCTGCGCGATCGACAAGGCGGGCTGGAGCAGAGCACGCACCTTGATGAAGGTCTTCTCCGCTGCGGCAGGGGTCGGGGCCGGCGCGGCTGCGGCCACTAGAGCGGGCGCGGGCTTGGCCGCTTCCTCGGCGACCTTGGCCAACCTCAGCTCCAACGAAGCGACCTTGCCGCTGACCTCCTCCAGCGTCGGCTTGGGAGCCGGGGGCTCGGGCTTGATCGCGGCGATCTCCGCGTCGAGGCGGGCAAGCTGCTTGGCGAGGTCGTCGCGAACTCCGCTGATGAGCGCCGGATCCAGCCCGTTCTGGACCGCCTTCTCCAGACCAGCCAGCTTCGTCGCCGCGGCGTCGCGCTCCGCCTGGAGCCGGGCCTTGTGCTCCTCCTGCTCCGCGCTCAGCTGGGGCGCGGCGGGTTCGTCTGCAACGCCACGGGCGAGCACGGCCTTCAGGCTCTTCTGCAGCTCGGCGATCTCTGCGAGGACCTTCTGCTGCTGGGCACCACTGGGCGCGGTCTCCAACGCCTTGGCCAGAGCTGCGCTGCGCTCGGACAGCGAGGCGAGATCCCCCTCCAGCTTGCGGGTGCGCTGCTCGAGCTTGCCGAGTCGCGAGCCCATCTCCGATTCCGCGCGAGCCGCGACCGGCGCTTCAGCCGCCGGCGCTTTCACGGGGTTGTACTGCGCCGAAGCCCAGCAAGGCGCCAACCAGGCAGCCAGCAGGCACGTCACTCGAATCGAGGTCATCGGAGCTCTCCCCTGCGGCGTCAGACCGCGTGGGCCGTGGACCCTCCAACCTTCGTGCCACCACCCGATTACGGGCGGGCGGCAGTGACCGCCCGCTCCAGGGGTGGGTCAAGCAGGCTCCCCGGGGCCTCGTCGACCCGAGGGTGTGCGGCGCCACCTTCGTGTCCGAGCCTCCTGGAGGCCAGCCGGCGCGCAGTGGTGGCCTCTTGCGGCTGGGCAGAAACGGCCGAGCCCTCCGAAGGGCCGGCTTGCCCGCGACTTCCTGATCGGCCGGGCAGACTCACCACCGCCGCTTCTTTCGCCTCAGGAAGCGGCTCAGCGCTGGGGCGAGCATCGTCAATGCGAGCGCAAGCGCGCCGCCCGCTCCTCCCGCGGCGCTCGAGCAGGACCACCGCGCGAGCGACTCGTCCCCGGACTGGGCCTCCGCGCTGTCGGGGCGCCTCGGGTTGCCATCGGCATCCCGCGCAGCCACCGAGCCGTCGCGCTCCGGCGGGGCAACCTCGGCGTCGGCGCCAGGCTGCTGGACCGCTGCGTCCATATCGGCAGGGGTCTGTGAATCGGGAGGCTCGCCGACGCCCACCGCGTCAGGGGAAGTAGCCGCGTCGAGTCCTGGTGAGGGATCGGAGATTCCGCCCGCGTCGGGAGAGCCCTCCGGCGGCGGCTGCACGTCGGCCAGGCTCGTCCCCATCACGAAGTTGTCGTGGAAGAGCACCTGTGTCGGCGAGGTCGCCTCGTCTCGATAGAGGCCGAGCTTGAGGTAGTTCGATTGGCCCGAGAAGAGGGTCGCGGCGCTCGTCTTCGGCACCACCAGCACCCCGTCCTGCCAGAGCTCGACGAAGCCCACGCTCGCCGAGGCCGACCACTTCACGTGGATCACGAAGTCGTGCCAGACGCCGCGCTGGAGCGGCTGGGTGGTCCACAGGTTCCGGCCGTTGACGATGAAGAAGGTGGTGTCCGGCAGACTGGCACCGCAATCGGCAGCGCTGCAGCCAAGCACCAGCCGTACCGGTGGCGCGCCGCTCGATCCCGAGTGGTGCCACTGGGAGAAGACCTGCC
>JACRCT010000203.1 GCA_016218885.1 Deltaproteobacteria bacterium
CAAGAAGCCCACGCCATGAATGGTGAAGACTCGATGTTGGTCGCTCTGTGAATCCTGTTGACGCAATGAACATCTGAGCCGGTGAGCCCCGAGCCGGTGCTCAAGACCGACGGGCTGCTCGCCGGTGGCCCCTATCGTCAGTGGGTGATGGCGTATCCCGAGCGGCTGCGGCTCGCGTTCGTACGGGACCCGCGCGTGTCGGCGGCGTCTGATGAGCCCCACCCTCCAGTTCCGTCAGGGGCTTCAGGCGCGCGAGCGGGTCCGCACGCGGCTGGTGGTGGAGGACGTCTACCTGCAGATCTGGGAGGTGGAGCCGGAGAGCTGAGGCGCCGGTTGTTGCTCTACGATCGCGCATGGGCCCTGCAACTCGGCTGCTCCACGGGTGCATCCAGCTCGCGGAGGCTTGCCAGTCCTGGGGCTGTGGCGTGGGCGAGAAGTACGACTCCACGAACGCCATGAGCCGCGCCCCCAACGACGGGCTCCAGCGCGGGAGGGCGACCGAGCGGACGGCGGCGCCGAGCGGGACCGGGAGTGGATGCCATCCTGAACATGACTCGAGAGATTCCGTTCGCCCCGAGCGGTGGGGCGAGCAGTGCGAGCCCCGGAGTCGAGGGGGCCCCTCGACGCCGCTCCCACCGCTGCGCGGCGGGAGCTACGCTCGGGGTGACCGGATTCCAGCGTCGGATGCTCAGGATGGCATCCACTCCCGCGGGACCGACGAGGGGTCGAACGGCCCTGGCAGCTCTTGGCTGCAGCAGGGCCAGGTGTTGACGTGGAAGCGCATCGGCACGGCCGCCGGCGACGACGACGGGACCTGCTGGCCCGGAGCCCCGAACATCGGCGCGTATTGAGCCCGGGGGCGATGCCCCGCGTCGTCCTGCGCTTGTCGCCGGGCCCGGGGATCACCAAGACGCCCGGGACCGCGGGGACCGCGGCAGCCTCGCCAGGCGATGCGACGGACCCGTCCTCGCCAAGCCGGCCGGGCGGCTACTCGATCCACACCGGATCTTCGCTGAGCGAGACCGAGAGGGTGCCCGCGGCGGGCGCGAGGGTCTGCTCGCGCAAGGGCGTGCCCGAGGCATCGGTGACGAGGGAGGTCAGCTTCGCCTCCGAGGTGGTCCAGGGCAGCGAGGCCTGCCGCGGCGCATCCGCCCAGGCGACCAGGGCGGTCTTGCCGGTGGCGCGGACCCGGTAGGGGTAAGCGTGGACGGTGCTGTCGCCCAAGCTCAGAGGTTGGCCGAACTCGGCCACGGCCTCCTCGGTGCGCGCGGCGAGCAGCTGGTAGCTGAAGTAGGAGAGCCGCGGCTGGCCGCGGTCGGCGGTGGTCTCCCCCGGGCCCCAGCCGTCGGCCACCAGGCCCATGAGGTCGAAGAGCGACCCGCAGCTGCCGTTGAAGCAGCGCCAGCCGACGACGTTGTTCCAGAGGATCCGCCGCACCCCCTGGGCGCGATTGACCGCGTAGCGGTAGACCAGGGAGCGCGCCTGGTCGAGCTGAGTCTGAGCGGGCGGGCCGCAGCTCCCAGTGCCCGTGTCGCAGGAGGGCATCGCCGGCGGGCAGCTGGCGTCGGAGGCGCACTTGGGGATGCAGCCGAGGACGCTGCAGACCTTGTCGGGGGTGCAGCCCGGGTTGCATTGGGGGGTGGGGCGCGCGGGCGCGCCGACGTAGGTCCCGTGCTCGCACGACCAAATCTCCGCCGCGGAGTAGCCGGAGGTCGCCAGGGTGGCCTTCAGCTCCGGGACCGCGCCCATGGTGCTGCTCTTGAGGTCCGCAGTGCCCCAGTGGTGGAGGTCGACGACGTCGAAGGAGACCCCACGGGCCTTCAAGGCCGGGATCGCCTCGAAGTAGAAGGGATCCATCTTGTGCGCGCCGGGCGAGGCGATGAGCACGATCTTCGCCGAGGAGTCGGCGGCGTGGATGGCCTGGGTGGCGGCCTGCACCCAGCGGGCGTAGTCGTCGGCGGTGCGGTTGGTCTCGCTCCAGTCCTGGATCTCGTTGCCGATCTGCCAGTGCTTGATGGAGATGCCCCCGGGCGCGTCGTCCACGCCGTCGCCGTCGTAGCGCTCCACCGCCGCGGTGGCGAAGCGTTTCCAGCCCTCGAGGTCCTCCAGGGGGTTTCGCAGGCCCTCTCTCCCGCCGCTTCCGTCCCCGCCGCAATGGAAGACCGCCAGGTACTGGACACCGTGGGCGGCCGCGGCGGAGAAGGCGGAGTCGCTGCCGAAGCTCGCGCTCCAGTCGAAGGCGCCCCCCTTGGTCGGCTCCACCAGATCCCAGATGAGCTGCATGTTGCTGCGGGTCCAGCCGGCCCCCAGCGCCTGGAAGTGGCCGCCCGCCCAGCTCTGGTAGTCGGCCTGGGTGAAGCCCATGGCGGTGGCAAACGGCTCGTACTCGCTGGTGAACCCGGCGAAGACCCCGAAGGCCCCTTCACCCGGGGCCGGCGCCTCGCCGGCGTCCGCTCCCGCCACCTCGCCGGAATCGGCTGCGGCGTCGGTCTGCGGCTCCGTGGAGCAGCCCAGCATCAAGAGAGCGGCGATACCGAAGAAGCGAAACCTGTCCACGAATTCCTCCCGTCGTTGTCCCTGGACGCTGGGCTTGCGCGGCCGGAAGAGCCGGGGCCCCGCCACTCTCTCATCTTCCACCACCGCCTCGTTCATCGACCGCTGCCGGCGGGTCGTCCGTCTCGGCGTCCGGCCCGGGC
>JACRCT010000204.1 GCA_016218885.1 Deltaproteobacteria bacterium
AGATTGGCCGCTGCGTCGAGGGCTGCACCACCGAGTCTTTCGACGTGCCCGGATGCTCGGTCGCCTACGCGTGCAAGACCTGGAGCCGCATCGCCCCCGGCACGCAGTGCACCACCACGGCCGACTGCGAGCCCGGCCAGGTGGAGGGAAGGCCCTCGAACACCCTGGTCTGTGAAAGCGCCCGTTGCGTCGACGCCGCGAGTCAGAAATGGGCGTCGGTCCCGACACCTTTGATCTGCGGCGACTCGGGACGCATGTCCTTCGGCCATCCCGAGTGCAACGGCGCCCCCTGCCTCGGGCAGGACGACTACGCGACCACGGCCTGGTGCTCCGCAGCCCGCTGCATCGTCGACAGCGACTGCCCCTTTGCTTGGCATTGCCGCTGCGCCGAAGAGAGCAGCGGCTCCGGGCTCAGGGCCTGGCGCTGGTGCGTGCCCGACGAGGTGCCGGCGGCGGACGCTGGCAGCTGAGGCCTTCGGACAGGCCCTCCGCCTCGTTCATGGGCTCGGCCGGGCTCGTGAACGAGGACAGGCCGCCGCCTCCTTGCCACCTGGGAGAAAGTGGCGAGGCGACAAAGCTCGAGAGCCTGCCTCTTCCTGGCGACTAGTACTCCTCGGGGTTGAAGCCCCCGTGGGAGAAACCGAAGGGGCTCTGGGGCCCCTCCACCTTGAGTCCCTTCACCTCGGGAACCCGCTCGCGCAGGTAGTTCTCCACCCCGAAGGAAAGGGTGATCGAGGCTGAAGGGCAGCCTTGGCAGGCGCCCACCAGGCGTACCCGCGCCCTCAGGTCCGGGGTGAGGCCCAAGAGCTCGATGTCCCCCCCATCGGCTTGAAGGGCCGGACGGACCTCGTCGATTGCCTGCTGGACCTTGGGGAGCAGCGCCATGGCCTCAGGGGTCATTCCCTCGTCGGGTCCCCTGGTCGGCGTGTCGTTCGGGCCCTTGGTGTTCTCGTCCATCACTCGCCTCCAGCGTCGTCCGCCGATGGGCTCCAGAGCCGCCGGCTCGCGCGAAGTTGCCAGCATAACGGAAATGGAAGGCGCGCGCTTCCAGGGGTTCGTCCCCGAAGCGGCGTCGAGCGGACGCCTTGACCGGGCACGAGGGCGCTGCCTAGCATTCCCGCTTCTCGTTTTCGCACCCTGAGGTCGAGCCGATGCGAGTCGCCTGCCTGCTCATCCTGCAATGCCTCGCCTCAGCACCGGCCCTAGGGCAGCAGGCAGAGGCCGTCGCTCTGCCGGCCGTGCCCGAAGCGCCAGCCTCTGCAGCCCCCGAGGCAGCGGCATCCGCTCCGCCTGCTGCGGCGCCGAAGAGCAAGGCACCGATTCCTGAGGCTGCCGTGGCGGCACCAGCGGGCGCGCCGTCCGAGGCTCCACCTGCACCTCGTCCCGTCTTGGGGTCCCGCGCTTCGCCGGGCGAGACGCCCAAGGCGGCCCCGGCTCTTGTGAAACCAGCTGGACAGCCCGGCCTCAAGGCCTTCCCCGCCCCTGGGCAGCCGAATCCGACCCCGGCTCCCCCGCCCAGGAAGCCCGAGGAGGACCTCGCCTTCTCAGCCGACCAGCTCTACGGGGCCGTGGTGACCAAGGACCTGGAGTCCCTGATGGCCTTCTGCCGGCCTCCCTTCTTCTTCGAAGGCAAGGCGATCAGCACTGACGCGGAGATCCGCAGGAAGTGGCAGACCTCCTTGGCCAACCAGCCTCTGGAGAGCGTGCGCTACCTGGGGATGCAGTCCTTCACCTATGACGAGATGGTCGCGCGTCATGGCAAGCCGCCCGACAGGCTTGCGGCATGGCCCCTGAAGAGCGGGGTCTTCACCGTGGGAAACCTCGGAGGCCACGCAGCCATCGTGCTCTGGCGCAAGAGCGCCAACGGCTCCTGGCAAGCCGTCGGCTTCCACGACTGACGCTACCGCGCGAAGCGCTCCTTGAGCTTGCGCAGCACGTTGGGCGGGACGAGGCTCGATACGTCGCCGCCCAGCGCCGCGACCTCGCGCACGATCTGCGAGGAGATGTAGTAGTAGTCCTCGCCCGTCATCACGAACACCGTCTCGATGTCGGCGTCGAGCGTGCGGTTCATGTTCGCCATCTGGAACTCGTACTCGAAATCCGAGACGGCGCGCAGCCCGCGCAGGATGAGGTGCTCCTTGCGGCGACGGGCATAGTCGACCAGCAGCCCCTCGAAGGCGTCGATCTCCACTCGCGGATCGTTCTTCACCGCTTCGCGGATGAGCTCCACCCGCTCCTCCACCGAGAACAGCGGGGTCTTCTTCGGGTTGTGCGTGATGGCGACGGTCACGTGGTCGAACATCCGCAGCGCGCGGTTGATGAGCGAGAGGTGGCCGTTGGTGAGCGGGTCGAAAGAGCCGGGATAGATCACGGAGTGGACGGTCATGGCGCGCCATCGTGCCCGTGCGGCTCTTCGGGCGTCAAGGATGGTGGCTCGCGGCGGTAGAAGCTGACCGACGTGTCGCCGAAGAGACGTTGGTCCTCGCGCCGCAGGTCCGCGAGCGCCTCGGGGGATTCCACGCGTTTGTCGTGCTCGACCACCAGCCTCCCGGCAGGCGCCAGCAGGCCCGTGTTGCAGAGGAGCTCGAGGATCTGCGTGGGGGTCTGGGCGGCGTAGGGCGGGTCCGCAAAGACGAGGTCGAAGGGCCCGCGCACTCGCCTCAGGCTCTTGGCATCGACCGGCGCGAAGACGACCTGGACCCGGTCGGTCATCCCCAGCTCAGCGGCGTTCTCGTGGCACAGGCGCACCGCTTCGCGGCCGCTGTCGACGAGCACGGCGCGCGCCGCGCCTCGCGAGAGGGCCTCCAGGGCCAGCGCGCCCGTCCCTGCGAACAGGTCCAGCACCACCTGGCCGTCGAGCCACTGCCCGAGGATGTTGAAGACCGTCTCCCGGACCCGATCGGCCGTCGGACGCAGGCCGGGTCCCCTGGGGCCCTTGAGCGCCCTCCCGCGGGCAGTGCCGGCAACGATGCGCATGTGACCTCTCAGTACCCGCTGCGCTCGGAGAGAAAGGTCAGGCTCACGGAGCCGCTGGCGCGCGCTCCCGCTGCCTCCAACACGTCCATCGCCTCGAGGTAGGCCAGCGCCTCCATCCTCTCGCGGGCTTCCTCGCTCAGCACGGCCCGCTTCAGCGCCTGCGCGATGGCGGCCGGAATGGACCAGCCCTCCAAGGCTTTGGCGCGGATGGCATCTTTGGCCTCCTCGGGGAGCGCCGCCACCGCGACCCGGCAGAACGGCGCGCTGATGACGACGCGCCGCACGCCGCTTCCGCGCACCGGGCCCAGGGGGTCGACCACTGCCAGGGCCGTCGGCTCGATGGCCCGCACCAGTGGGCCCAGGTCCTCGACGTTGGCGAGGGCCGCCCCTTTCAGCGACATCACGTCCGCGCGCACGCCCGCCACCCCCAACGAGCCTGCCAGCTCGGCGAGAGCGTGGGGGTCGACGGTGCCGGTGGCGACCTCGAGAGAGAGCTCACGCTCGCGCAGCGCCGCGCCTGCTTCCGCCACGGCCGCTCCCGCCTCGCTCGGGCCGAGGCGCGAGACGTCGAGGCAGGCCTCTGTGAACCCTCCATCGACCAGGCGGAAGACCGCCTCGCGGGCCTGCGACACTCCAGCCTCGGTCGCCTCGCTGATGGGGATGGGCCCCGCCCGCAGGAAGAGCGGCAGCTCCAGCCCTGACTCCTGGACTGCAGCCAGCAGGAGCTGCGAGGCGGCGTGTGCCCGAGGCGCCTCGCCGAAGGGCAGCGCCGGGAAGGACAGCCCGATCGCCGCGCCCTGGTGCCGCGCCGCGCGGGCGATGCCGGCGGCGATGGGCTCCGCGGGCGCCTCGCAAGCGACCACCAGGCCGGAGCCGAGGGAGCGCTGCACGTCGCGCGCGTTGAGCAGGCACACTCGGGACCCGGAGAGCCGGCCGGCGACGCTCGACGGCCGCAGCCTCAGGACCTTTTCGAAGGCCGACGACGACATGATCAGGACCTTAGCTCAGCGGGCGTGGTCATGCTGTGCGAACTGCTCACTCTCGATCTGCAGGGTCGCGTGGTCGATGCCGAAGCGCTCGCGCAGCACCGCCCTGGCTGCGACCAGGATCCGGTCGCGGTCGGCCCCCTCTCCCCCTGCACAGACCAGGTGCGCGGAGAGCGCGTGCATGCTGTGGGAGATGGTCCAGACATGCAGGTCATGGACCTCGCTCACTCCGTGCACGGCCCGCATGGCCCCGAACACCTCGGCCAGGTCGATGTGCTCGGGCACAGCCTCGAGCAGCACGTGCACGGCCTGCCGCACCAGCCCCACCGCCCCCACCGAGATGATCAAGGCGATGACGATGGAGAGGATCGGGTCGACCAGCGTCCACCCGGTGAGCCAGGCGATCGCGCCCGCGGCGATGACTCCCAGCGAGGAGAGGGCGTCGCCGACCACGTGCAGGAAGGCAGCGCGCACGTTGAGGTTTCGCGAGCGCGACAAGAGCGCCATCCCCACCAGGTTCGCCGAAAGCCCCACCACCGCGACCGCGAGCATCACCCCCACGCGGATCGGCTGGGGATGCGCGATGCGCTGCCACGCCTCGTAGCCGATGAGCCCGGCGATGCCCACCAGGGAGACCCCGTTGACCAGAGCGCTCAGGATCTCCAGGCGGAAGAAGCCGTAGGTGCGCTTCATGTCCGCAGGGCGCCCCGCAAACCAGAGCGCGAGCACCGCCAGCAGCAGCGCAGTGGCGTCGGTGAGCATGTGCCCCGCGTCGGAGAGCAGCGACAAGGAGCCCGACAGCCAGCCACCGACCGCCTCGAACACCATCATCGCCACCGTCAGCGCCATGGTGGCCAGCAGGCGGCTACGGTCCCTGCGACGATCGCCGCTGCGTCTGAGGTGGACGTGTCCGGGGCCGTGCGACTGACCCTGGCCCCCTTTCTCC